>CALKOE010000380.1 GCA_938091985.1 uncultured Acidimicrobiales bacterium
GAATCCAGCCTCACCGATTCTCGCCTGCATTTCCGGCCACGGGGGCATGTAGGCAAGCGACTTCGGGAGGTATTCGTAGGCAGCGCGCTCGGAGAAGAGTCCGCCGATGCGGGGGACGACCTTCCCGAAGTAGATGCCGTGGCCCCAGCGAAGGACTCGATTCTCGGGCTCGGCTGCGTCGACGAGCGAGATCCGACCACCGGGACGCACAACTCGCGCCACCTCTTCGAAGAACCCGGGCAATTCGACGAGATTTCGCAGTGCGAATCCGCAGGTGGCGCCGTCGGCGGCGGCATCGGCAAGCGGCAGAGCGAGGATGTCGCCGTGGACCAACGGCGCGTCGGTACGAGCCGCGGCCAGCATTCCCATCGAGAGGTCGAGTCCGATGGGCTGCAAGCCGGCCTTGTCGAGGGTCCGACAGAAGTCGCCGGTGCCGCACGCCAGATCGAGAACACGAGACCCAGCCGGAAGCCCCAAGGCCTTCAGCGCCTTGCGGCGCCAACGGACGTCGAGTCCGAACGTCATGATCCGGTTCACCAGGTCGTAACGCGGCGCAATCGTGTCGAAGAGAGACCGCACGGCCTCGCGCTTCTCGTCACCCTGCGGAAGGTTGTCGGGGTCGAGCGTGACGCCGGTCTGGCGAATGGTGTCGTCGGGATCGCCGGCGGGGTTCACCGGAAGTAGATCCGCTGGTACTCACCGCTCTGCTTGTGCAGCAGGGCCGCGAGCACAGCGACGTCGAAGACGAGTCCGAAGAGGTTCCACTCGATGGCGTCGCTCAGCCCGAAGCGGCGCCAGATCACAGCCCGGACCAGGAACGGCCCGATCGCAGCGGCGATGCCGAGTGCGTAGCCCCACTTCTGCTCGTTGGCGATGCCGAACGCGCCCGCGGCGGCACCGATCGTGAGAAGGGCCGTGATACCGGCCCGAGCGGCAGATGACGACACGACTTCCACTCCGCTGCCGCCGAAGATCAGGGCGCTGACGGCGCTCACGTAGAGCAGGATCTGCGCGATGTAGAGCGTCTGCGGTTGGCGGTTGTTGACCCACACCTTGTTGTTCACCCCACCAGTATGGGGCGCGCCGCTTGCTCAGCGACGACGTGGCGGATCGACCAGCTGTCGGCTCGCTCGGAGCTGGCCACAAGCAGCGTCGATCTCGGTGCCCCGGGTGTTGCGAATCGTCGCATTGACGCCGTAGTTCTCGAGCTGATCGCGAAAAGCGCGGACTCGGTCGGGGGGTGTGCCGCGGGTGAGGTATCCCGGCGTGGGGTTGAGGGGAATGAGGTTGACGTGAGCGCGAAGGCGTCGGCAGAGCACGGCGAGCTCCTGGGCATCGACCGGCTGGTCGTTCACCCCGTCGATGAGGGCCCACTCGAACGAGAGCCGTCGATTCTTTGCCTCGATGTAGCGCTCGCAGGCGTCGACGAGGTGAAGGAGTGGATATTGCCGGTTGATGGGGACGAGCTCGTCGCGCAGGTCGTCGTTGGCGGCATGGAGCGAGACGGCGAGGTTCACCGGGAGTGCTTCCTGGGCCAGCCGCTCGATGCCGGGCACGACGCCGACGGTGGAGATCGTGATGTGGCGGGCGCCCATGCCGAGGTCACCGTGGATGCGTTCGACGGCGGCCCATGTTCGGTCGTAGTTGGCGAACGGCTCGCCCATGCCCATGAAGACGATGTTGTTCACGCGCCGTGGCGCCGAGGCCCGTCGAGCCCGGACCACCTGTTCGACGATCTCACCGACCGACAGATGACGGTCGAAACCGCTTTGGCCGGTGGCACAGAAGCCACAGCCCATGGCGCAGCCGGCCTGCGACGACACGCACACGGTGGTCCGGTCCTCGTAGTGCATCAGGACGGTCTCGATTTGGTAACCGTCGTGCAGCTTCCAGAGCCACTTCACGGTTTCGCCGCCGTCGCTCACCGACTCGGTGTCGGGAGTGAGTCCGAGAGGCAGGAGTTCCGCGAGCTTCTGGCGCAGTGCCTTGGGCACGTTGGAGAGCTCATCGAGCTCGGTGCCGCGGGCGTGGATGCCATCCCAGATCTGATCGAGGCGATAGCTCGGCTCATCGGCCAGGAGGGCGCCGAACTCTTCGCGGTTGAGGTCGTAGCGCAGGGTCGGAGCAGTTCGGCTCGCGCGGCCGGCAGCCTGCGGTGGCTCCGTGGCCTCGGGGGGTTCGACGGCGGTCATCGTTCGAGCCGATAGGCGCGGTCGGTGTGATGGCGGCTGAACCCGATCGCCGCATAGGTGGCGTTGGCCGGATCGTTGTCGGACTCGACGTAGAGCATCCCGTGCTCGAGACCCTGTTCGCTCAGCCACTCGAGCCCGGCGAGGGTCATTGGTTTTCCCAACCCTCTACCGTGTTGGCTCGGATCGATCGCGATGACGTAGATCTCGCCGAGCGGTGGCTCGTGGTCGGCGTGAATCTTTGTCCAGCAATAGCCGATGAGCGCACCGGATTCGTCGTGGTGGTGCAGGCGGAAGCCATCAGGGTTGAACCAGTCTTCGGTCATTGTCGTGCGGGCGGCGTCTGCGGTGAGGCCGCCCTGTTCGGGATGCCAGCGAAAAGCGCGGTTGTTGACCTGCACGAACTCTTCGAGGTCGGCCTCGGTGAAGGCGCGAGTGGTGAGACCCGACGCGGTATTGGGAAGCGGGCACCGGAGCTGCCAGAGATCTCTGTAGGCCACGAAGCCCGCCGCTGTCGCAGCGGCATCGCTCGCGTCGTCGACCTCGCGGATCCAGAGTTGGACCGCGCCATCGGGGTTGGCCGCGAGCGTTTGCTGAAGCGTCTCGTCGAGTGCCCCGTCGGCAGTATTCGCGTCGTCGACCAGGATGGTCCAACGGAACTCACCCGGATTTGGTCCCTCGACAGTCAGTTCCACCGGGTCAGCGTAGCTAGTGTCGCCGGATGGCCAAGCCCCGCACGCCAAAGGGTCGCGCTCGGCGCACCAACGAACGACTGACACTCGAGTATCCCGACGCCGTCTGCGAGCTCGATCATCGCAACGCGTTCGAGCTGTTGGCCGCCACGATTCTCTCCGCCCAAGCCACCGATGTCGGGGTCAACAAGGCGACCCCGGGCCTCTTCGCTCGCTTTCCTGACCCATGGTCTCTCGCCGAGGTCGAGCCCGAGCAGGTGGAGCCCTACGTCGACACGATCGGGCTCTTCCGCCAGAAGTCGAAGAGCCTCGTGGGAATGGCCCG
>CALKOE010000381.1 GCA_938091985.1 uncultured Acidimicrobiales bacterium
CTGACCAGCGGGCTTCGGAATGGGTTCGACGGTGCCAACGCTCGACCGCGTTGCGGGTGGCGGAGGAAACCTCTTCGAGGCCAAAGAGGTCGAAGATCGCCTGCGCGGCGGCCTCGTCGTCGTCGCTGTCATCGAGCGCGGCCAGATGGCCGGCCTCTTGCGATCGCCATCGTTGGCCGCGGGCGAAACCGCCACGGCCCCAGGCAGAGACGGTGCCCAACCAATAGTCGCCCTGCCCCCAGCCGGCGACGCTTGGTGGATCGAAGAGCGTCTGGCCCATCGGCGACATGCTCCAGTGCAGCCCCATGTCGGCGGCGGCAAAGCCGGTGCGGCGAATCATCGAGGCGGTGTACTCGACGGGCGACTTCACAAGACCATGCCGCGCCTCGGCACCCCAGAAGTCGTCGCTTTCGAGGATCGCTCGCACCAAGTTGGCGATGTCCATTCCGCCGGCGATGAAGACATCACCGAGCGCATTCACCGTTCCGTTCGACGGGTTGAGATGGGCGAAGTAGCGGAAGAGCTTGCGGGCGATGAACCGGGCGGTTGCCTGCTGGCGGACCCCGTACACAAGCTCGGTGATGGTGTCGCGCTCACCGCCACCCATCACAATGCCGTTCCAGTTGTCCTCGATGCCGAAGAGCGTCTTGGGGTCGTGATCATGCTCGCCCGAGCGGTACACGTAGGTGGCATCCCACCGACTCCCGTTCCACCCGACGGTGTTGTGGCCAGTCCATGCCCGTGCCATTGCGACCACATCGGCTTCGGTGAAGTTTCCGACGCCACAGGTGTAGAGCTCCATCAGCTCTCGGGCGAAGTTCTCCTGGATTCCGCTCGCGACGTTCGACTGGTTGTCGAGGAACACCAGCATCGCTGGATGGACCGCCGTGGCCCTGACGAGGGCATCGAAGTTGCCCATCGCCATGCGGCGGAACATCCGCACCTGGTCCCAGAGCTCAGGGAAGTCGAAGATCTTGTCCTGCGCGCAGGAAAAGTGCTCGTGCCAGAAGAGCGCGAGCTTCTCGTAGATGGGAAGCGACCCGGCAACCGCCGGAATCGAACCGGGCACGCTCGTGGGATTGGCGAGGTCGGCCATGCGCTGGATCCACCATTCGATGGCGTCGCCCTGCGCCTCCCACTGCGACTCGTTGTTGACCCACCCTGGCACCCCGACGTCAGGGCCCTCGGGGATCGCGTCCGAGGTCGAGAAACCCATCGCGGCGTCGACCGCGGCTCGCCGGGTCATTCCGGTCAACGCGGTGAGTTCGCCATCGCTGCCTCCGAAGCCTGTCCGGCGCAGCAAATGCGCAGCATCGTGCCGGGACAATGTGTCTGTCGCTGGCATGGCAACCTTTCTCGACCCGCAGGAACCACCGGCATTCGCCGTAGGGGTTCTTTCGGCCCAAAGATGCGCGCGCTTGAAGGTAAAACGGCCTGGGTCGCGCAGACGCGCAACACACGCTCAGGCGACGGAGACGCCCATTAGCGACCCGATGAGATATGTGGCACCACAGGCGCCTGCCGCAACGAGCACCTGGCGAGTTGCCGTCCGGATCTTGGACCGCTCTGTGAAGACAGCGATCGCCACGCCGACGATGGCAGAAGCAAGAAGTCCCAGAACCACCGACGCGATCAGTGCGCCGGTTCCCTCTGCGATCAGCCAAGGCGCCAATGGCACAAAGGCCCCAAGTGTGAAGGCCCAGAACGACGCAGTCGCCACAGCAAATGGACTCCCAGCACCGTCGGGGTCGACGCCCAGCTCTTCGCGCGCGTGGACGTCGAGTGCGATCTCGGGATCGGCCATGATGCCTTCGGCGAGCTCATCGGCTGTCTCAGGGCGCAGTCCCCGCTCACGATAAATCGCAGCGAGCTCGCGGGTTTCGGCAATCGGATTCTCGGCCAGGGATCGACGCTCGATCTCGAGCGCCCGTTCGACGAGTTCGTTCTGGGCCCTCACCGAGACCCACTCGCCGGCCGCCATCGAGACCGCGCCTGCCAACAAACCGCTGATTCCAGCGAGGCGAACGAGGGAACCGTCGGTGCTCGCACCGGCGATGCCGAGAATGAGCGCCACATTGGATACGAGACCATCACTCACCCCGAAGACGGCCGCGCGCGCCTCTCCGCCCTGCACATCGCGATGGAGGTGGACCATGTGCTGGTGACCGTTGCTGTCATCCGCAGGTGAGTTGTTCATCACCCGCAGTGTCGCAAATCTGGGCGCCCCGTGCAGGGTCAGAAGACCGGTGTGTTGCCGATCTGTCCCCCGGCTTCGAGTTGAGCGATCTCATTGTCGGTGAGACCGATCTCGGCGAGCACCTCGGCGTTGTGCTGTCCGAGGGTCGGGGTTGGGTTGCGGACCCACCTGTCGATGCCACGCATCCGATACGGCTGGCCGGGCATGAGATGTGTCCCGACCGCCGGATGGGTGACCTGCTCGTAGAACCCCCGGGCCTCGAATTGAGGGTGGAACCGCAGCATCCCGTGGTTCCTGCACTCGATCGCCGGCACGCCGGCGGCCTCGAGCGAAGTCACCGCATCGGCGATCGAGCGCTGCGACGCCCACAGCTGAATCATCTGATCGATCTCGTCGTGTGCTGATTGTCGGTCGGCAACTCCCGGGAACATCGCAGCATCGACCTCGAGGAGCGCAGCGAGCGCGGCCCACTCGGTATCGGTCTCCACCGACAGCGCCAACCACTCCTCGGTCCCGGCCGCCGGATACACCCCTTGCGGAGCCGCGAAGCGACTTCGATTCCCGAGCCGTTCGAGTTCGATGCCGTTTGCCGTCCACTCGACGACCATCTCCGCCGAACAGTTGATCGCCGCTTCGACCATCGGCGACTCGATGAATGCCCCGACGCCGCTGGTCTCGCGCCGACGGAGCGCCAGCAGTGCTGCGAATGCGCCGTGCATCCCGGCGATGGGGTCGCACGGACCGCGCATGATGCGTGGTTGATCTTCGGGATGGCCGGTGAGCCACGCCATCCCCGACATCTGCTCCATCGTCTGTGCGAATCCGACACGTTCACGCCAGGGGCCGTCGAGGCCGAAGGCCGGCATGCGCATCATGATGCAGCGAGGATTTCGGGCGTGGATGGTGTCCCACCCCAGCCTGAACTGCTCCATGACCCGGGGACTGAAGTTCTCGACGAGCATGTCCGCCGAGTCGACGAGGCGAAGCAGAAGTTCACGGCCCGGCTCAGATCCGAGGTCGAGCGTGATGCCACGCTTGTCATTGTTCGCAGCCACAAACATGTGACCCCACTCCCACCAGTCAGGGGTGCCGAACATCATCCCCGTGAGCCGCATGCCGTCCGGGTGGGTGACCGACTCCACGTGGATCACGTCGGCACCGAGCGCAGCGAGTGCTTGTGTGGACGACGGGCCCGCCCACCAGCTCGTGAGGTCGAGCACACGGACCCCCTCGAGAGGGCGGCCCGACGAGTCGCCCATGGCCACGTCGAGCTCACGCTTCTCGATCAAATCAGTGTGCTCGCCCAGGCCGGGCGCGGCGCCGGGAACCGGCGGACGTTCGCCATCCATGAGCCTCGGCGGGCGCGGGGCGGCGAAGCCCTCGGCTTGAACAGGAAAGAAGTCACGGGCGACGAGATGGGACTCGCGCAAAACGCCGGCACCATCGTTGACCCGAGCAACCGGGACGCGCAGCTCGCTCGCACGCTCGACGATGTCGTCGACTGTGTGGACATTCGTCCACGCCGCCACGATCTCGTTCCATTCATCGAGCCGAGCGGTACGCACACGAAGATCTCCCCACTCCGATTCCATCAGGTCCGGCCGGTCCATCATCAGACAGAAGTTCTGGAACTGCTGGCGCGTGTTCGTGTTGAAACCCACCCACCCGTCGGACGCTCGTTCGATCGAGGGCGCCTCGATGCTGCGCAGCGGAAGCTCGTCGCGACCCGACATCTGGACCGAGAGGTCCGTGAACGTCGATGCAGCGATCGAGGCAGCCTCGGCGATCGACACGTCGACCACATCACCAACCCCGCAGCGCTGAGCCCTCAGCAACGCAGCCAACGCGGCCGGAGCGGCATAGGACGCCGCCGTCCATTCGAAGATCTCCCCGCCTGCCGCAAACGGGACGCGCGAGACGTGCCCGCGGCACAGGATCGAGCCGGAGTCGGCCTGCAGCAGAAAGTCGTTGGGGGTGCGGTCGGCCCACGGTCCCTCGAGCCCGTAGGGGCGAATCGAGGCGACGACCACGTGAGGGTGCCGCGCCGACAAACCGGCGACCTCTTCAGGCGTCAACGCTGCATCGGCGACGACGATCGACGCTCCGGCGAGCAGACCTTCGGTCTCATTCTCCTCCAGAGCGCCGATGACCGACCGAGTGCCGGCTGCCAAGAACCTGAAGAGCGCACCCGACTCCCCGTCGTCGAGATGCACCGCCGACCGGTGCCGCAGCGGGGCGCCGCTGCTCGGCTCAACTCTGATGACATCGGCGCCGGCGTCGGCCAACAGGCGGGCCAGATAGCCACCGGCGATGCCGTGGGAGAGGTCGAGCACGCGGACATCGGCGAGAGTCACGCCGCCACTAGATCAGGTTCCTGGCCGGGGCCGCCAGCCCACATTGAATTTACGGGGGCTGACCCCGCCGGGCTGGTAGACCCGACAGGTGGAGATTCGCCTGATCGCATCCGACCTCGACGGCACCCTGTTCGGCAGCGACCACCAGCCGGCGCCGCAGACGGTGGCTGCAGTCAACGCGGCGGTTGACGCGGGCATCCACTTCGTGGCCGCGACCGGCCGAAGTTGGTTTCGAGGCGTCGACCTCGCGACCGGCACGGGCGCTCGGATTCACAAGTTCATCGGTTCGAACGGCGGGCACCGGATGGACGTTGACACTCGCAAGCTCGAAGAGCGTCTGACCTTCGATCCCGACGTCGTGCGCGCCGTGCTGTCCCGCGTCTCGGACGGACTCGGTGATGTGGGATTCGGCTTCGAACTCTCCGATGGCATGACGTGGGACGAACAATTCGTCGACATCACTCCGGTGAGCCTCGACGGCGACCGTCGACCCTCTGCGCCGACGCCGACGGCTCGGTTCGACGAAGTGGGGAAGATGTTCGTGGCCCACCGCTCTGTCGGAGGCGTCGACCTGGTGGATCTCGTCGACCCGCTCACTCCTTCGCTCGTCAACGTCACCACCTCCGGCGTGCCCTTCGTCGAGCTGACCCCTCCGGGCGCCGACAAGGGGGCAGCGGTCGCCCGCTACGCAGCCGAACTGGGTATCTCGCGGGAACAGATCCTGGCCTTCGGCGACAACCAGAACGACCTCT
>CALKOE010000382.1 GCA_938091985.1 uncultured Acidimicrobiales bacterium
GGCCCGGCTTCGGCCGGGCCACTCCCGCGTCTGGTCAGCGGTGGAGCGTTCCCAGATACAGCGCGATCACGTTCGGATCCTCGAGCAGGGCGTCACCGGTGTCGGTGTAGGCATTGCGTCCCTGATCGAGCACGTATCCCCGGTCGCAGATCTGCAGGCAACGGCTCGCATTCTGCTCGACCATCACGATTGCGACTCCGGCGTCGGCGATGTCTCGGACCCGTGCGAACACGACGTCCTGGTTCATCGGTGACAGCCCCGCCGACGGCTCGTCGAGCAACAACACCGACGGACCCATCATGAGCGCACGCGCCATGGCGACCATCTGGCGTTCACCACCCGAAAGGTGGCCCGCCCGTTGGTCTCCCCGTTCTCCGAGGAGGGGGAAGAGCTCGGTGACGTAGTCGTAGCGTTCGGCCCACTGCTTCGGTCGCAGGTACAGGCCCATGCGGAGGTTCTCGTCGATTGTGAGCGACGGGAACACGTTTTCTCGTTGTGGGACGTAGCCGATGCCTCGGCCCACCAGAACGTGAGCCGGAAGACCGGTGATGTCGTCGCCACCCAATCGAACGGCACCCGAGCGGATCTCGACGAGTCCGAAGAGGGACTTCAGCAAGGTTGACTTGCCGGCACCGTTGGGACCGATGATCCCCACGAGCTCGCCTTCTGTGACCTCGAGATCGATGCCGTTCAGGATGTCGATGCCAGGCAGATACCCGGCCGTGATGTCGGTGGCGGTCAGGAGGCTCATTCGGCTGCCCGCCCGAACTCGGCGCCGAGGTACGCCTCGATCACCTTCTCGTTGGTCGCGATGTCGTCGGGGGTGCCTTCGGCAATGACCCTGCCCTCGGCGAGCACCACGATCCAATCGCTGATCTCCTGGATGACATCCATGTCGTGTTCGACGAAAATGACCGTCCGGCCGTCGTCGCGGAGCGACTTGATGTGTTCGAGGATGGCCTGTGTCAGCGCAGGGTTGACGCCGGCCATCGGTTCGTCGAGCATCACCACTTCGGGGTCGACCATGAGAGCTCGCGCCATCTCGAGCAACTTCCGCTGGCCTCCGGACAGCGATCCGGCGAATTCGTCGACCATGTGGCCCATGCCGAATCGTTCGAGTTGCGTCAGCGCTTGCGCTTCGACGGCGCGCTCCTTGGCTCCCCAGCCGCCGAACACGGCTCGGAGCGCTCGCTCTCCCGAATGGTCCGGTGAGGCGAGCATCACGTTCTCCAATACGGTCAACCGGCTGAGCGATTTCGTCAGTTGGAAGGTGCGCACCATGCCCTGCCGAGCGACGCGGAATGCGGGAACGCCCGCCAACCCACTCCCGTTGAGGTGCCAGTCGCCGCTGTCGGCATCGTCGAAGCCGGTGAGCAGATTGAAGAAGGTCGTCTTTCCTGCACCGTTGGGGCCGATCAGCGAAGTGATGGTTTTGCGTTGGAACTCGAGGTGCTCGACGTTGACCGCAGCGAGGCCCCCGAACGATCTTGTCAATGCGTTCACGACCAACACCGGATCAGGCTTGGCAACTCCCGGTTGGGGTTCGACGGACTGGAGGTCGGCCGTCATGTCGTGTCACCGATGAGTTGCTCGTCGCGACGTCCGAAGAAACCCTGTGGTCGCAGGATCATGAGGGTCATCAACCCGATGCCGACGAGCACCAGCTTGAACTGCTGGGCATCGGTGGCATCGATCGCGCTGCCGAACCACCCCTCGGCTTCGGCCGATTGCATGAAGCCGTCGAAGAAGAAGAGCAGGAACTGGAACACGATCGCCCCGAAAACCGGGCCCCAGACGGTGCCGGCGCCACCGAGGATGACGATGACGTAGAGGAAGAAGGTCAGGCGCGGCTGGAAGGCATCGGGGGAGACGCTCTGCTTCTCGACGGCGAGGATCATCCCGGCGATGCCGGCGAGCGCCCCGCCGATCATCAACGTCTGGAGCTTGAGGAAGAAGGTGTTCTTGCCAACGGCTGCGGTCGCGTCCTCGTCTTCGCGGACCGCTCGGACCATTCGGCCCCAGGGGCTGCGGATCAGGCGATGAAGCAAGAAGACGGCGGCGCCGACCAATGCCCACCCCACCACCATCACCCAGAGCACGCGGCCCTGGAAGGCGAAGTCGCCGATTGCGTAGCGACGAGTGGGGTCGAACGGGTTCAGATCGAAGAACGGGTCTGCGAATTGTTGGATGCCGAAGACCGAGTTGGTGGCCGGTTCGGCCCAGCTCGAACGAACCAGCAATCGCAGGATCTCCGCCGCGGAGATGGTCACGATGGCGAGGTAGTCGGCGCGTAGTCGCAGGGTTGGCCCGCCCATGAGCATGCCGAGTGCCATGGCGGCGGCTACGCCGACGACCAACCCCAACCAGAACGAGCCGCCGGCGTCGACCGTGATTGCCAGGCCATAGGCGCCGGCCATCATGAACGCGACGTGACCGAAGTTGAGCAGACCGGCGTAGCCGAACTGGAGGTTGAGGCCGATGGCGGAGAGCGCGTAAGCGGCAGCCACGGGCCCCACCGCGGCCACGGTGGCATCGGTGAAGATGTTGGCCCAGTCCATCAGCCGATCCTCTCTCGCGTCCCGAGGAGTCCCTGAGGTCGCCAAAGCAGCATGGCCACCAGGATCGCGAGCGCAACGCCATTCTTCAGTTCAGTGGTGATCCAGAACGTGCTCACCTCGAC
>CALKOE010000383.1 GCA_938091985.1 uncultured Acidimicrobiales bacterium
TTCCTCGAAGCCAGGACGGGGGTCGAGTTCACGACCGGACATGCATGGCACGATCTCGACATGCCGACCGGCCGCTACGCCCCGAGCACCACTGGCACGTTCCACGTCGGGAACCTGCGGACGGCCCTGGCCGCCTGGCTCTTCGCCCGCGTCGCCGACAGCAGCTTCCTTCTGCGATGGGAAGACCTCGACGTCACCGCCGATCCTCGCCATGAAGTCACCCAAGCCCGCGATCTGGCGGCGCTTGGCGTGGAATTCGATGGTGTCGCAGTGCGGCAGTCGGAGCGGATCGAGACCTACGACGAAGTGATCGCTGAGCTGTCGCATCGCGGTCTGACCTATCGATGTTGGTGCTCGCGACGCGAGATCCGCGAAGCGGCGGCCGCCCCCCATGGCGTGACCGGGCACTATCCGGGGACCTGCCGCGAACTCACGACCGCTGAAGTCGCTCGACACACTGCGACCGGGCGACCACCCGCCCTGCGCCTCCGCGCCGACCGAGTCGACATCGACATCACAGACTCGCTCCACGGACCGGTGAGTCGCACGATGGATGACATCGTGCTGCGCCGCGGCGACGGCACTCCGGCCTACAACCTCACCGTCGTGGTCGACGATCACCTTCAGGGCGTCGGCGAGGTCGTCCGGGCTGACGACCTCCTCGACTCGACCCCTCGTCACGCATACCTCCAGCGAGTACTCGGTTTCACCGAGCCGATATGGACACACGTGCCGATGGTCATCGACGCGCAGGGCGATCGGTTGGCAAAACGCGATGGCTCAGCCGGCCTCGAGGAGTGGCAGCAGGCGGGTGGGACGGCGGGCAGCTTCGTCGCCGAGGCCGGCAGATCCCTCGGCATCGCCGACCTCAACGACGAGGCGACTGTCGATGAGCTCCTGGTCGGCTTCGATCAATTCGCCGTACCGCTCTCCCCCACTGTCTTCGACGGTGCGCCCAAGTTGTCGCTGGCCGACTGACCCGCCAGGATCCCGGGATGCCAGCACGCCTCCTGACCCCGCGCTTCCTCGCGTTGTGCGCAGCGGCGTCGCTGTACTTCCTCGGGCTCAACATGACGGTGCCCGTCCTTCCCCTCTTCGTCGAAGAAGAACTCGGGGGCCGAAACATCGAGGTCGGCTTGGCGGTGAGCTCCTTCGGACTCGCCGCCGCGTTCATTCGACCTTTCATCGGACCCCTCGGCGATCGAATGGGTCGGCGGACCCTCGTGGTGTGCGGAACGCTCCTGGCCGCAGCAGCGACAGCGACGACAGCGCTGGCCACGACCATCCCCGCAGTGATCGCGATCCGAGCGGTGACCGGCATCGGCGAGGCCGCCGTGTTCGTCGGAATCGCCAGCTCGATTCAGGATTTCACCCCCAACGATCGACGCGCCGAGGCTGCGTCCTACTTCTCACTCACCATCTACGGCACGCTGCTCGTCGGCCCTCTTCTGGGCGGCTGGATTCGCGACGAACACGGCACCGACTGGGTCTGGTTGATCGCCGGACTCCTGGCCGCGTCGGCCGCGTTCGTCGGACTATCGGCGCCAGGCCCACCCGACTACAAGCCGCCATTCCCGCCATTCCGACGGCTGATCCACCCCGCAGCGATACGTCCGGGCTTCATGCTCTTTGCCGGCCTCCTCGGCTACACCGGCTTTCTGGCCTTCGCGGTGATCCACGGCGAACGGCTCGGGATGGAGAGCCCGGAGCGCATCTTCGTGGTCTTCGGCGCGGTGATCATCACCTTGCGGCTATTTGCAGCACGCCTCCCCGACCGGCTCGGCCCCCTGCTCACCACAAGGATCTCGCTCTCGTTCGGCGTCGCCGGATTGGTCACCCTCTATCTCTGGCAGGAGCCGGCCGGCGTCTATGTGGCCGCAGCCATCCTCGCGGTCGCGCAGACGTTCCTCTTTCCGGCGCTCTTTGCCCTCGTCGTCGACCGAGCCCCGGACGCAGAACGCAGCCAGGCGATCGGCAGCTTCTCGATGTTCTTCGATCTCGCGTTCGGGCTCGGCGGTCCGATCATCGGCGCGATCGGCGACGCGTCCGACCTCGGTACGGGATTCCTCGTGTGCGCGGTGGTCGCCGCCTTGGCCCTCCTGTCGGCCCGCAGACTGCTCGGCGACGCACTCATCCAGACGACGATCGACGACATCGGTCCGCGCAGCCGCCGCTAGCGTCGATCCCATGGCCGACGTCCCCTCCTGGTTCACCGCGGCGCTCGAGGTCGAACCCACCGCCCGCACCGTTGAGGTCGCCGGCGCCTCGATCAACTATCTGTCGTGGGGCGATGCCGGTCGGCCCGGAATCGTCTTTGTCCATGGCGGCGCTGCCCACGCGCATTGGTGGAGCCACATCGCCCCGGCCTTTCTCGAGCATCACTCGATCGCCGCCATCGACCTCTCAGGGCACGGCGACAGCGATCGGCGCGACGAGTACACGCTCGACCTGTGGTGCGACGAGGTCGCCGCGGTCATCGCCGACGCCGCGTTCGACCGGCCACCGATCCTCGTGGGTCACTCGATGGGCGGGTTCGTCACCATCGCCACGGCGGCCCGACACCCGTCGCTGCTCGCCGGAGTCGTGATCGTCGACTCGCCCGTGGTCGACGTGGATCCAGAGGTCAATGTCGGCCGGGCAACCAACACGTTCCAAAAGGACCGCGAGTACGCCGACCCCACCGGCCCGATCGAACGCTTTCGCACGATCCCCGCCCAAGGCGTCTACCTGCCATATATCAAGGACAACATCGCCACTCGCTCGCTCCGTCTCGATCCCGACGGCCTCTGGCGATGGAAGTTCGACTCCGCGATCTTCATTCCGCCACGTCGCGAGCCGGCTGAGTACCTGTCACAGATCACCTGCCGGGTCGCGCTGTTGCGATGCGAACACGGTCTGGTGACGCCCGACATCGGGGACTACATGTACAACCAGCTCGGGCGGGTTGCGCCGGTGATCGAGCTGCCGACCGCCGGGCATCATCCGATGCTCGACGTTCCACTGATTCTGATCACCGCGATCCGCAGCCTGATCGCCGACTGGGATCACAGCCGGCCGCTCGACCGGACCTGACCCCAACCGGAGCTCAATCGGAGTTCAACCTGAGTTCAGCTGGCGGCGATGACTTCGGCCCACGGGGCCATCTTGTCGGCCGGGTTCCCGATGAACATGAAGCCGGGAACGATCATGCGGTGCATCCCCCACGACGCCGCCTCTTCAATTGCGGCGGCCGGGTCGTCACCGAAGATGCCCGGGTGAGAACTCGTCATCTCGATCGATTCCGGATCGCGGCCGTTGTCGGCTGCGGTCTGGCGAGCGATGTCGAACAGCTCGGCAATCTCGCCCTTCGCGGGGAAGAAGCCATCACCCATGCGTCCGGCGCGTTCGGCCGCAGCCTTGCTGTGGCCGCCGATGTGAATCGGCACAGAGTTGCCGACAGGCTTCGGGTTGGAGGAGATGTTGTCGAAGTCGATGAATTCGCCGTGGAACGACACGTCGTCCTTCTCCCACAGCGCCCGCATGACCTCGGCGTATTCCTCGGTACGCCGCGTGCGGCCTTCCCACGGCACGTCGAGCGCCTCGAACTCCTCTTTGAGCCAACCGATGCCGATGCCCAGGATCACGCGACCCTTCGACATCATGTCGAGAGTGGCGACCTCTTTGGCGTAGGTGACGGGGTGGCGTTCGGGCAGCAAGGAGATGCCCGTGGCGAGCTTCAGTGTCGTCGTATTGGCGGCCACGTAGGCCAGCCAGATGAGCGGATCGGGGATCGGGCTGTCGCCTGAGCCCGGCATCTTCCCGTCGGGGGCGTAGGGGTAGGTCGACTCATAGCCCTCGGGGTAGACGATGTGCTCCACCGTCCAGAGAGATTCGAAGCCGGCATCCTCAGCCGCCTTGCCGAGCTCGGCGGCACCATCGCCACTCACAAAGGTCACCGTGTTGGCGAAACCGATTCCGAACTTCATCTCATGTCTCCTCAAGCCGACCGAGCCATCATCCTGCCCTCTGAGAGAGACGGTCGAAACCCGTCACAGCGGTGTCAGACACCCGCTACAAGTTGAATGAGCTGGTGTCGATCCGGCTGAGGTCGACGACGGTGCGGAGCTGGCGAGCCTTCAGCTGGAGCCGCCCGTCATCGGCCCACAGTGTGATCTCCTCGTCGGTGAGGCCGCCGTGTCCACGAGTCGCGACATGCCGCACGAGCAGCGCCTGGTCGGCTGAGCCGCCGACATCGGGGCCGAAATGCACCACGTGATGCAGGCTCGGTGTGGCACACATCCGGTCCGGGTTGCGGATCACCGGCGGGGGCCAGACATCGCTGGCCATCAGAGCGAGGCGGTGGTCCCACGCTGCCGGTTCCGTAGAACGCAACCAACCGCCATCCTCGTTGGGGACGACATCGCCGTCTTCACCGAACCGGCGATAGGGCACAAAGCGCCCGTGGACGTTCGTCGCCCAACCGGGAACCTCTGTGCCGCCGGGCTCGGTCGGCGGATCCACATCTGGCATCGGGTCGTCGAGATACGTCGGCCCCTCACGGTCGCCGGTGAACATCGCGCTCGCGACACCGACGGTGTGACCGTCGGCTTCGAGCCTCGCGGTCACCGAGTGCACAAGGGCACCGACTCGTTCGGTGGTGACGATGATGTCGAGCGGCCCAACGGGTACGCGGCGAAGGAACTGGTGTGAGTACACGCGGGGCTTGCGATCCGGGTCGGTCACCTCGGCGCGCATCGCTCCGAATGTGAGGGCCATGAGATAGCCGCCGAACGGGCTGCCGGTGCCCCAGAACTCCCCGTCATCGATCGCTCGCCGATATCGGCCATCACCCAGGGCCTCGAGCTCGGTTCGTTCGTCCAGCAACCACGACATATGGCTGCGGAGGGTAGATCGCCACGTGCGAGGATGACGAAATGATCGACTGCCCCACCGTCGAAACAGCCCGACTCCTTCTTCGACCGCTCGAGGAAGCCGACCTCGATCGCTACTACGAGATCCACTCGACGCCCGAGGTGCGGTCGTCACTCCACACGCCGGAGAGCTTCAGCCGAGACGACGCCTGGGCCCAGATGGCGGCGCAGCGGGGACAGTGGGCGCTGCGTCACTCCGGGCAGTGGGCAGTTGAGCGCAAGGACACCGGCGAGATGCTCGGCCGAGCCGGCACCCATCGCCCGCAGCGCAGCAACTGGCCCGGACTCGAATGCGGCTGGACGTTCGACCCTGCGCACTGGGGGCATGGCTACGCGACCGAGGCCGGTCGCGCGGCGGTCGAATGGGCGTTTGCCAACCATGACGATGATCGCCTGTTCAGCGTGATTCTTCCCGGCAACACACCGTCGCAGGCGGTCGCCACGCGCCTCGGGTTCACACTGCTCGAGGAACGAGTGCTCGAGTTCTTCCCCTCGGAAGCCCACGGCATCTGGGTTCTGCCCCGCCCTCAATAAGCTGCGGGCGATGGTCACCACCACCTCAGCCAAGCTCCGCGACCGCTACGTCGACCTCCTCATGGGATGCCTCACGAGGGAACTCTTCCTCGATGAGGAAGCGCACGACGTCGATCTCAACGCATGGCCCGGCGATGTCGACGGCTTGCGCACCACACTGCGGGACAACGGCTGGCGGCTCACACGACGGGGCGGCGACGCGGCCAAGCGCGACGACGGCAACGATTGGCCGCCCACCGCCGAGACGATGGTCGGCCGGCAACGGCTGGCCGATGTACGCCAGTGCGTCGACTCGGTGCTCGCCGAGGGCGTGCCCGGTGACTTCATCGAGACAGGCGTGTGGCGAGGCGGAGTGACCATTCTCATGCGCGGGATGCTCGAAGCTTGGGCCGATGCCGATCGACGTGTGTGGGTCGCCGACAGCTTCCAAGGGCTCCCCGCTCCCGACCAAGAGGCGTTTCCGCAAGACGTCGGTCACGACATGTCCGATGTCCCCGCCCTCGCCGTGTCGGCTGATCAGGTCCGAGCCAACTTCGACCGCTACGGACTTCTCGATGATCAGGTCCAGTTCCTCGAAGGATGGTTCCGCGACACGTTGCCCACCGCACCCATCGAGCAACTCGCGATTCTCCGCCTCGACGGCGACATGTACGAGTCCACGATGGACGCACTCGACGCGCTCTACCCGAAGCTCAGCGTCGGCGGCTACGTCATCGTCGACGACTACGGCGCCTGGGAGCCGTGCCGCCAGGCGTGCACCGATTATCGCGAGCGTCACGGCATCACCGACGAGATCGTGCCGATCGACTGGACTGGCGTCCATTGGCGCCGAAGCGCCTGACGAACTCACCCCCTGAGGAAATGACATGACCGACATCTCCACGTACTACGGCCTTCTGCGCCGAGCCCACGAGACCGTGCAACCCGAGCGATACCTCGAGATCGGCGTGCACGAGGGCCACTCTCTCTCCTTCGTTCGGCCGGGCACCCGCGTGGTCGGGGTAGATCCTGAACCGAAGGTCGAGACACCGCCCGACAACACCGTGATCGTCCCGACGACGAGCGACGACTTCTTCGCCGACCCTGAGCTCGTTGGCCTGCTCGGCGGACCGATCGACCTCGCGTTCGTCGATGGACTGCACCTTCATGAGCAGACGCTGCGCGACGTCGCCAACGTCGAACGCCATTCGCACCCGGACGGGATCATCATGATCCACGACTGTCTTCCCATCGATGCGAAGACGGCGTCTCGCGATCGCACCACTGTTGTGTGGTCGGGCGACGTGTGGAAGGTGGTGGTGGCCCTCCGTCGTCACCGACC
>CALKOE010000384.1 GCA_938091985.1 uncultured Acidimicrobiales bacterium
GGCGAGAAGCGCCTGAAGCTCACCGGACCAACCTTCCATTTCGAACGCGACCTGCGGCTCCTCCGGGTCGATCTCGCGACTGTCGGCCTGCTCGACTTCGTCAACCAGCGCGTCGACGGCCTCCTCGACGGTCTCGTGGGCGAGCAGGGTCGTGCCCTGCCACGAATGAGTCACACCGTCGGCCAGCAGCAACTGGGCAAGCATCGAACGCGACTCAGAGGCCCACTCATGGAGCTCGTAGGCCAGCCACTCGCCGCTCTCATCGTCGCTGAGCTCCTCGGCGACCGCACCCTCCTCTGCGTCTTCGCCGGTCGACGGCTCGTCGGCTGGGTTCTCGGTGTCCTTGCGGAAGCGATTTCGGAATGCCACGGCCGTCATCCTCGCACGTCCTTCGGGCGGCTACCGTTCCTCTCCATGACGAACCAGGAAGTCCCGGATCGCAATCTCGCGCTCGAACTCGTGCGAGTGACCGAAGCCGCAGCCATGGCCGCCTCCCGCTGGATGGGTCGCGGCGACAAGGAGGGCGCAGACGGCGCCGCGGTCGACGCGATGCGTGTGGTGCTCGGCACCGTCCCGATGGACGGCGTTGTCGTCATCGGCGAGGGCGAGAAGGACGAGGCGCCGATGCTCTACAACGGCGAACACATCGGCGACGGCTCCCCGCCGCAGACCGACATCGCCGTCGACCCGATCGACGGCACCACGCTCACCGCACTCGGCCGCGGCAACGCCATCGCCGTGATCGCCGTTGCACCGCGAGGAACGATGTTCGACCCGGGCCCGTGCGTCTACATGGAGAAGATCGCCGTGGGCCCCGAGGCCGCCGGCGTCATCAGCATGGAAAACTCGGTCACCGAAAACCTCCACGCAGTCGCCGAGGCGAAGCGCGAGTCGATTCGTGACCTCACCGCCGTCATCCTCGACCGCGACCGCCACAACGACATCATCGCCGAGGTCCGCGAGGCGGGCGCTCGAATCCGACTGATCCCCGACGGTGATGTCGCCGGTGCGATCTCCACTGCCTGGCCCGACTCCGGAGCCGACATCTTGTTCGGCATCGGCGGCACGCCCGAAGGTGTGATCACCGCCGCAGCGCTGAAGAGCATGGGTGGACAGCAGCTCGGCCGACTCTGGCCGCGCAACGAGCGTGATCGCACCCAGGCAGTCGAGGCCGGCTACGACCTCACACAGGTGCTCACCAACGACGATCTGATCCGCAGCGACGATTGTTTCTTCGCAGCGACCGGCATCACCGATGGCGATCTGCTCCGCGGCGTGCACTTCGACAGCAGGGGTTGCCACACCGATTCGCTGGTGATGCGGTCGCGTTCACGCACTGTGCGCAAGGTCGAGGCTCACCACCAGATCGACAAGCTGAGCGAATTCAGCTCGATCAACTACGCCTGAGTCGACCCTTCGAGATCAGGCGTCGGCGGTGACTGCGTCGTCGAAGCGTTCGAGAAGGAGCCCCTGCATCCCTCGAAGAGGGGCCTGAAGGCGCAGCGCGGTTTCATCAACGAGTCGTTCGGCCTCGGCCCGAGCTCGCTCGTAGCCGACGAGTGCGTACTCCTGATGGCGCCACGGCGCTTGTGCCGCGAGCATCGAGTGTCGATGGGCGACCCGCTCGGCAAAGGTCTCGGACCATTGTTGTTCGGCGAACTGCTGGTGTGCATCGTCGCCACCGGCATCGCGTAGGTAGGCGGCCTTGAGGCTCTCGACGTCGTCGGTTGCGCGCGACCTGATCGCCTCTTCGGCGGTGACACGAGCCTCGGCGGCCACATCGTTGGGCACCAAAACCTCGAGCACCTCGGCCATCTGGTGATGAAGATCGAGACAGCGCGTGTCGACTTCCTCGGCGATGAGCGATCGAACGGCAGAGGGGTCAGGACCAGGATCTGCCGCTGCTCCGTCGACAAGAGCCTTGAGATCGGTCTCGGCGACGCCCATCGTGGTGATGATGCGTTGCTCGAGCCATTCCACGATTGCAGCGACTTCGTCGCGCAGTGCACGGCTCTGCGGTTTCACCGTGGCCTCCCAGTAGGCGTCGGCATCAGCCAGTTCTGGATACGGCACGGCCGACGGGTCGTCGGCGGCTCGCTGGACTTCGTGTCGCAGCGCGGACAGGAACGCCGGCGTGGGACACGCCGGGTCGAGCACGGCGGCGATGCGTTCACGAGCGTCCGAGATGGCCGCACGGAACTCGTTGGTCAGTGCAACTTCGGTTGCACGAGCTTCACTCTCGGCGGGGGACAACCCACACACCTCCCCTGTTTGGACTGGACTCCACTCCCACTGTCGGCACATTGCCACCAAAGATCAAGCATGCTCTCCAGATGGATCTCTCCACCTACCGAGTGAAGCCCGGCAAGAAGGTCGATCTCGACTCATGGAAAACGAACGACGACGGGGATTGGGAGCGCGCCGATGCCGAGCAACGCACCGAGGAGCTGAACGGGCGACTCGAGGAGTTGCAGGAGCTGCTCTATGCCGAGGGCAAACACAAGGTGTTGGTGGTGATCCAAGCCACCGATACCGGAGGCAAGGACGGCACGATTCGGCACGTGTTCGACAAGGTCAACCCCCAAGGCGTGAAGGTGGCGTCGTTCAAACGCCCGACCGACGAGGAACTGGCCCACGACTACCTGTGGCGAGTTCACCAGAAGACCCCGAAGTCCGGCGAGATCACGATCTTCAACCGCTCGCACTACGAAGACGTCCTGGTGGTGCGGGTGCACGACATCGTCCCGAAGGACCGTTGGTCACGCCGCTACGACCACATCAACAACTTCGAGCAGCTCCTGGCCGACGAGGGCACGACGATCATCAAGCTGTTCCTCCACATCTCGAAGGACGAGCAACGTGAACGGCTCCAGGCCCGCATCGACACCCCACACAAGAACTGGAAGTTCGAGAGCGGCGATCTCCGCGAACGAGAGCACTGGGACGACTACCAAGAGGCGTTTCGGGTGATGCTCGAACGCACCAGCACCGACGACGCACCGTG
>CALKOE010000385.1 GCA_938091985.1 uncultured Acidimicrobiales bacterium
AGATCACCGAGTGGTCCGGCCACATCGCAGCGGCCACCGCCACGTTGCTCGGGTGGATCGCCGACTACGACCGTCGGGAGGGTTGGAGGTCGTGGGGCTGCAAGTCGGCGGCGCACTGGCTCTCCTGGAAGTGCGGCGACACGCTCCACACCGCCCGTGAAAAGGTGCGCGTTGCTCGTGCGCTCGAAGTGCTGCCCGAGATCCGATCGTCGTTCGAGGCCGGCGAGTTGTCCTACAGCAAGGTTCGCGCCGTCACTCGAGTGGCAGTGCCGACCGACGATGCCGAGTGGAGAGACACTGCCAAGAACTCCACGGGGGCAGAACTCGAGCGCATCGTCGCGGCGGTACGAGCGGCCCTCGACCGCAACGAGAACGACGACGCCAGCCGCGCGTTCGAGCAACGACGGCTCGGGCGCTCGAGCCGAAGGGCCGGCGTCGATCGTCTACTGGCCGACCTGCCGCACGACATGGCCGACACGGTGATGGCCGCGCTCGACATGGTCGCGTCGCAGATCATCGACGACGCTGCACCAGAGGGGTGTTCTCGCCGCGAGGTCATCGCCGATCGCGGTGGCATGGCTGCGATCCGGGTGGATGCGCTGCTCCAGATGGCAGAACGAGCGCTTGCCGCCGCCCCAGCGGCCGCGGAACGAGGCGATATCGGTCGGCTCCAGATCATCCTCGACACCGAGGCGGTCGGCGAGCTTGCCGATGGGAGATGCGATGAGGGCGGCGGCGAGCAGACCCTCGCCGGACATCGCGTCGCTCCCGCGATCGCTCGCAGGTGGGCGTGCGACATCCGTGCATCGGTGATGCTCGAACACGAAGGCCACCCCGCCGACAGCGGCCGCGACTCCCGCACGGTCAACCGACGTCTGCGGCGGGCCCTGCACCGTCGAGACCGCGGCCAGTGCCGTTTTCCCGGTTGCGGGGCCGGTTCCTGGCTGCACGCGCACCATGTAGTGCATTGGGTGGATGGCGGGCCGACCGCGCTCGACAATCTGGTCAGCCTTTGTGGGTTCCATCATCATCTGGTTCACGAAGGCGAGTGGTCGGTCGCGCTCAGCGACGGAGCGATCATTTGCTCAGACCCAGAGGGCACGCCAGCCACCGTCGAACCCCTTACCGGATCGACCGATCTAGTCGCCGAAGTGGGGCGGGCTCGGGGAGTCGGCGCCGACTCGATCGCCTCACGATGGCACAACGATCGTCTCGACTTCGGGTTCGTGGTGTCGGTGATCGTCGAGCACTGCATCCGCTCCCGAGCCGCAGTCGAAAGCGTCCCCGCGGGGACCTCGCCATGACGCTGCTAAGCATTCGGGCATGACTGAATCTGTTGTGGTCGGCCTGTTGTACCCCCGGGAGTGGAACGGCGATTTCGAAGAGGATCTGTCCCGGCTTCGTGCGATCGATCCGCGGGTCGAGATCGTGGCCGAGACATACGCCGAACCCGAGGAATCTCGCAGCGGACGGGGAGTACCGCCCTACGACGACATTCTCCATCTCATTCCCGAACTCACTGAGGCGCAGCGCGAAGTCTTCAGCCGAATCCATTGCTGTATCGCGATCGACCTGCCCTTCGATGTCGCGTCGATCGCACCGAACCTCCGGTGGGTCCAGTCGGTCGGCGCCGGAGTAGCGCAGCTCGAATCCGCAGGGTTGGGCGATGCGGGGATCAAGCTCACCAACGCGGCGGGGGTCACTTCCACCGCAATCGCCGAGTTCGTGATGGCGCGCATCCTCGGTGAATACAAGCGGGCCCGACACCTCGACGAAGCGCAAAACGACGCGCGCTGGCGGAGCATCTTCGGCGAACAGATCTCCAGCAAGACCATCGCACTGATCGGCTTCGGCCCGATCAACCAGGCCGTGGCCGAGCTCGCCCGAGCATTTGGTCTCCGGGTCCTGTGTTTCCGGCGCAGCGCTGCGCCCGATCCTCGTATCGACGAGGTCTTCGGCCCCGACGATCTCCACGAGATGCTCGGCCAGGCCGACATCACCGCGTCGGCGGTGCCCGAGTCGCCCGCCACTGAAGGGCTGATGGACGCCGCCGCGTTCGCGGCGATGCCGGCGGGCTCGATGTTCGTCAATGTTGGTCGCGGCACGCTGGTCGACGAAGACGCCCTCGCTGCCACGCTGCACGCCGGCCATCTCCGGGCCGCCGCCATCGACGTCGCCCGCACCGAACCCCTTCCGTCGGAGTCGCCACTCTGGACCGCCCCGAACATCTACATCTCGGCTCACTGTTCCACCGACCCCAGCAAGCTGTTCTCGAACCTCCACCGGTTGTTCGAAGACAACCTCGCTCGGTTCCTGGCCGACGAACCGTTGCGCAACGAGATCGCACTCTGATCGAGGCCGACCGGTGCTGGACCATCACCTCCATGTGTGGCCCCACGAACCGGGCACACCGACTCCTGGCTTCGACCTGCTCGAGCGTTACTGCGAAGCCGCGACCCAACGAGGCATCGAGCAGATCGCTATCACCGAGCACTCCCATCGCTTCAGCCGCATCGTCGACGAGGTCTTCCCCCACTGGGACCGACCACACGACGGGGACCTGGCCGATGCCACCGCCCACATCCTCGATGTCGAAGGCGGCGGGGATCTCGATGCCTACGTTGCGGCACTCCGCGACGCCCAGGACCGCGGTCTTCCCCTCCTGATCGGGCTTGAGGTCGACTTCCTCCCCGGCACGACCGAAGCAATGGCAGCGGTGACCTCCGACTATCCCTTCGACATCTTGTTGGGATCCGTCCACTGGCTCGACGCCTGGCTCTTCGACGACTACGGCACTCCTGCGTTCGCCCACCAGTGGGAGGCCCGCGACGTCGACGAGGTCTACGCGAACTATGTCGACTCGATCATCGAGCTCGCCGAATCCGGGACCGTCGATGTTCTCGCCCATCTCGACGTGATCAAGGTGGCCGGGCATCTACCCAACCGACCGAACGAGTACGCCGACCGGCTGGTCGAGGCCCTCCCCCCAACCGGCCTCACCATCGAGTTCTCGTCGGCCGGCCTCCGCAAGCCCGCCAACGACACTTACCCCCACGTCGGGCTGCTTCGCCGTCTCGTCGATGCCGGAATGGCGGTCACCACATCGTCCGACGGCCACGTGATCGACCACATCGGCTACTCGTTCGACGTCCTCGCCGGCCACCTCGGTACCGCCGGAGTGTCATCGCTGACCTCATTCGACCGACGCCGCCCGGTACCTCGACCGGTCTGAGCACCCGCTCGAACGGCGTACCCTCAGCAACGTGCACGTTGTCCTCGTTCAACCGGAGATCGCCCCCAACACCGGCGCCATCATCCGCCTCTGTGCCAACACCGGATGCGAGTTGCACCTGGTCGAGCCGCTCGGGTTCCAGCTGACCGATTCACTGCTCAAGCGGGGCGGACTCGACTATCACGAGTACGCCACGATGCACGTCCACCCGACCCTCCACGATCTGGTCGCGGCGCTTCCCGGACGGCGCTTCGGGTTCTCGTCGCACGGGTCGACCCGGTTCACCGATGTCGCATTCGCTCCAGATGACATCCTCGTGTTCGGCTCCGAACGCGACGGCCTCACCGACGAGGCCCAGACCTGGATAACCGCCGATCACATGCTGTCCATCCCGATGAAGGCCGGTCGGAGCCTCAACGTCGCCAACGCCGCGTCGGTGGTGGTCTACGAGGCCTGGCGTCAGCAGGGATTCGCCGGCGCCGACGAGGCCGGTGGCTCACCGACAGCCGAACGACTCCACCTCGACCCGTTCGACAGCTGATCTTCGCGAATCGGCACGATCTCGTGAGCGCGACATCACCGCCGACCCGGCGAGAACAGGACCCCAGGTCGATTCGAAACCGCTAGCCTCTGTGTCGCCGGGAGACGTGGCCGAGCCAGGTTGAAGGCGCTTCCCTGCTAAGGAAGTAACGTCGTAAGGCGTTCGTGGGTTCAAATCCCACCGTCTCCGCAAATTCATACGGTGGCGCCCGCATCCAGCGGGTTACACTTGCCAATCGTGCGCCCGTAGCTCAGCTGGATAGAGCATCTGACTACGGATCAGAAGGCCGGGAGTTCGAATCTC
>CALKOE010000386.1 GCA_938091985.1 uncultured Acidimicrobiales bacterium
CTCACTTCGAACGCGTCGCGGATCTCCGGGGCGAGCACGGTGAGCGCGGCTGCCTCCAACTCGTCGAGCGTGTTGAGCAGCAACAAGACGATGAACGTCATCGACCCGCCGATGGCGAGCCCTTCTCGCAGCGGCATCTCGTCGGCGCCGACGCCCGGGAGTAGCTCATCCGGAACCGCGTTGACGGGTTCGTCGGCGCGGCGCGACTCATTCGCCTCGTCACGCTCGATCAGTGAGCGACTCAGCGCACCGGCGCCGTCGGACGAACCGGGTTCGCTCAACTGAGTCCGAAGAGTGTCTGTGCTTCGGGGAGGTGCATGAAGCGGGGATCGGCAAGGGCGGCGTTGTACCGCTCCGGCAGGCCGTCCCACGCGTCGATGAGGGTGTTGCCGTAGAAGGGGTAGGGCCCCGTCGACCAGTCGGCGGCGATCACCGTGAGCGACTTGATCTCGGGTCGGCGGCGAACGAGCTCGAACATCGCGGCGTACCACGCCCACTGGTCCTCGGCGCTCCCGGGTTCGAGTAGGCCGTCACGGAACGTCTCGGGCTTCGACGTGTCGACGCGGCTCCAGTCGAACCAGAGCGGACACGACTCCGGGATCATCACCGGCTTCTTCCACTCCCGGCACTGATCGAGAAAGTCCGTGGTCTCGGAGAGCCCGAACCCGATCGGGGCAAAGACGTCGACGGCCGCCCAATCGACCACATCGGCGCCCGGCCACCAGTCGCGGAAGTCGCGGTGGGGAAAGGAACCGGCTGCGGCGCACCAGCTGGAGGCGACATTGTCGGCCCCTTCCGCCCGGAAGAGCTCGACGATGTGGCGGAACATCTCGGGGTAGTAGTCGGGGTCGTGAGGATCGAACGTGAGGTTGTACTCGTAGCCGATTCGAAGAAACGCAGGTATCCGGAGTTCCTTCAGGCGGCGAGCCAACTTCCTGAGGGACTCGTCGCATTCACCCTTCACCACCACCTTCTCGACCGGACGAACGTGCAGACCGATGATGAGCGCGCTCGTCGGATACTTCGCCACCAACCGCCCGACCCCTTCGCAGAACGCATCGAGAATCGTCGGTGAGGTGTCGTGGACATGGGCATAGGTCGAGATCGTCGCGGGAGCCGGTTCGACGACTGCCTCGTAGAGAACGAGCTCTTCGTCCTCGACGTTGTGGGGGCGGTCTTCGACGCCGATCTGGCCCCAGCCATGGAGAAGCCGGCCGGCCGGTGGCTCGTACGGAGCCCCGAAGTCGACGGGTTCGTGCGAACGGTCGGGAGGGTGGATTTCGATGTCGATCATGCGGCTCCTGCCTCACGGTGAGATTTTGGACGGTCGTCGCCCGTACGGGCGGGGTCAGCGAGCAGGTGCTCGAAGGCGAGTTCGGCGGCTCCCACGAGCGCTGCGTCGGCACCGAGGGCCGATGGCACGACGTCTGGACCTGGAAGCCCGCGGGGAACGCGTACTGCGGTCATCTCTTTCTCGATCGTCGGACGGTCGAGGGCCAGCACATCGGCGAGGTAGCCGCCGCAGATGATCATCTCGGGGTCGGTGATGTTGGCGATGTTGCCGAGCCCGAAGCCGAGCCACCCGGCGACGTCGGCGACCGCCGTGAGGGCCCGTCGGTCTCCTTCACGTGCGGCCGAGAGAACACCGGCCGCCCCGGCGCGATTGTTCGTGCGCCGACCGGACTTTCGCAGCAGTGCCGACTCACCGATCTCGGTTTCCCAGCAGCCGAGCGACCCGCAGGCGCAGCGACGACCGCCGCGGTCGACCACCATGTGGCCCACTTCGCCGGCGAACCCGCTGATGCCGAGTTGCGACGCTCCGTCGGTGATCGCTGCGCCGCCGATCCCGCGTTCGGCTGACAAGTAGAAGAGCTGTGTGCGCTCTCGCCTGACGCCGCGGCGGTATTCGCCTCGTGCTCCGAGTGCGGCATCGTTGCCGAAGAACGTGGGCACGTCTGCGGGTTGCCACTCGCTGGCGGCATCACCGAGGTCGAGAGACGACCAACCGAGATTGGGTCCGACGGTCAGCTGACCCTGGTGGTCGACCATCCCGTGGACCGCGATACCGACGCCGATCACCGTTGGCCGGCCCGCGAGCACGCCGACGCTGGCCTCCCCGATGGCTCGGGCCGTCTCAGAAGGTCCGGCCTTCGCCGGGTTCACGTCGATGTCGATCGACCGATGCATCGCGCCGCCCAAGCCGATCACCGCGATCCGAGCCCGGTCGACGGCGACCTCCACGCCGATCGCGACGACGCCATCGCTGTTCGCCGAGACGACTGCCGAGGGCCGGCCGCGGGTGCCGTCGCTCACCGGTGTGGTCTCAGTGGCCAGACCAAGTTCGGAGAGTTCATCGACCACGCTCAGCACGGTGCTGCGGTTGAGCCCGGTCGTGTCGGTCAGGTCGGCGCGTCGCTGGGGGCCGCCTTCGTGAAGGAGGCGAAGGACAGCGCTCAGGTTGGTGCGGCGCAGATCAGTGGTGGTCGGAGTGGACGTGGGCGCAATTGTTGTCGATCCAAACATATTATGCAAGACTGCTCCGGACGTCGCCCAAGGGGAATCCAATGACTCGATCAATTCGCGCAGCTCTCGTCGCGGTCGCACTGCTCGCGGCCGCCTGTGGAGGCGGTGACGACACCGCCGACAGCGAGCCGTCTGGCGACGAGTCGACCACGACCACCACCACGACGACCGCGGCGCCTGACACGGGCGATGGTGGCGACGACACGACCACGACCGCTCCGGCCGAGGTCGGTCCTCTCACCGCGTCGTTTCGGGGGGTGACCGAGACCGAGATCAAGATCGGCGTCGTGATCATCGATGTTGAAGTGATCGGCCGATCCAACGGTGACGTCGAGGGGCAGTGGAACGCGGTGATCGACGACGTGAACGCCAACGGCGGCGTGCTCGGTCGCAACCTCGTGCCGGTCTTCGCCAAGTACTCCCCGTTGGGCGACGTGGAGTCCGAGGCTGCGTGTGTGAAGCACACCCAGGACGAGATGGTCTTTGCCGGCGTCGGCCCGTTGCGGTCGAGCGTGCTCTGTTACACCGACGTGAACGACACGATCTTCGTGAACACATTCGGCGTCGGGCAGGCGGACTATGACCGCTCCGGTGCTGTGCTGATTGGTCCTGGCGCACTGCCGGCGCGCAACTCGAGCATCAACGTCGCCGCGCTGCAGGCCGAGGGTCTGCTCGATGGCGCAGTCGCCCTCCACGGCGCAGTCGGCGCCACCGACGAGCGAGACGTGTGGGCCGCGGCGCTCGACGACGCGGGCATCGATGTCGTGAGCCAGACTCAGTCCACTGTCGAAGGTGACATTGTCGCCAGCGAGGCAGAGATGGGCGCCTTTGCCCAGGTCTGGGCATCCGGCGGAGCAGACATTGTGCTCGCCGTGGGAGCCGGCTCCGGACTCGATGTGATCGCCGGACTCGACGGCGGCAACTACGACCCCGCCGTGATCGTGACCAACGGCAGCGATCTCGATCCCGAGCTCTACCGCAACCTCGGCTACTCCACCGACAAGCTTGTCGGTGCCCACGCACTCGGGTTCGAGACGTTCCAGGACTTGGCCGCCGGCGGAAGCCCCGACGTTGCTGCCTGCATCGCCCGAGCCGAAGCGGCGACGGGGGAGACGATCAACATCGATCCTGAGGGTGACGAAGCGGTCAACCTCAACACGACAATCTGGGCGTGCCAGGGGATCGAGATCTTCACCCAGATCGCGACTGCGGCCGGGGCCGACCTGACCAACGACACGTTCCGCGCCGCAGCGGAATCGCTCGGCCAACTCGACGTCACCGCGATGACGGCCTCGGTGACGGCGGGCAAGTTCGACATCGGCGACGATTCGCCGCTCATCCTCGTCTTCGACGAGGCGGCCGATGACTTCGTTGCAGCCTGAGAGGAAGCACTCATGACTGACACTCAGCAAAACTCCCGCATCGAGGGCGACGACTATGTCGTCTCAGATGCAGAGCGCGCGCACTTCGCCGAGCACGGCTACGTCCATCTGCGGGGGCTGCTCACAGAAGAAGAGGTCGCGACCCTCGAGGTCGACTACGACCGCTTCCTGCGCCGCGAGATCGACGTGCCCGGCAAGGACTTCTGCGACATGGCCGGCGACTACGGCCGCGAACCGGGCGACTACTCGATCGTCAACGTGATGCTGCCGCGCCGCTATCACCCGTCGTGGCAGGACAACGTCTACGAACGCCGCGCAGCGTCAGTTGCTCGCCAGCTCTGCGGCGAGGGGATGACGCTCGACTACGACCAGCTCCTCGCCAAGCAGCCCTACAAGGAAGACGCCGTCTTCGCCTGGCATCAGGACATGGCGTATTGGCCTGACACGCCCGACACCCGAACCGCCACCACGTGGTTGGCCATCGACAACTCGACCGTCGAGAACGGGTGTATGAGGTTCGCCCCAGCGACGAACCACGAATCCGAGCTGCGACCGCATGTTGCCCAGTTCGGTGATCGCGGAGAGTCACACGCGCTGGGCACCGACCTGCGAGACGACGACGTGGTTGTTCCCGTCCCGATCCTGCGAGGTGACGTGACCGTTCACAACGAGCGTGTGATGCACGGGTCGGGTGGCAATACCACCGACGGGTTCCGACGTGCGTACATCCTCGCCTTCCGGTCGGAGGACACAGTGAAGATCGAGCGGGAGCTCGGATTCACCCACAGCCACAACGACGACGACGAAGTTCTCGGCGCGGTGGGAGTCGAGGGCCAGACTCGGTGACTCGACCGACGACAACACGCTGGGGTCTGGTCGGCCACGGCTACATCTCCGGACAGTTCCTCCCGGCCGTCGCTGCGGTCGAGGGCGCCGAGGCAGTCGCCGTGGTCGGTCGTGACTCGACTCGCGTCGAGGCGTTTGCGACCGAACACGGACTCACCGCGATGCCGTCGGTCGCTGCACTGATCGACGCCGTCGATGCGGTGTATGTCTGCACTCCCCACACCGCGCATCTCGACGTCGCGCTCGCGTGCGTGGATGCGGGTATCCCGGTGCTCGTGGAGAAGCCGATCACGCCGACGGCGGCTGACACCCGGCGCTTGGTCGATGCCGCCCGAGCGGCCGACTCCTTTGTCATGGAGGCGGTGTGGACGCGCTTCCTGCCGATCTACGACGTGGTCCGGGGCTGGATCGCCGACGGACGTATCGGCGAGCTTTCGTCGCTCACCGCATCGTTCGGCTTCGCTGCGCCGCCCGACCCGCAACACCGACTCTTCTCACCGGCGCTTGCCGGCGGAAGCATTCTCGACATCGGCATGTATCCGCTCACCTTCGCCGAGATGGTCACCGGAGTCGAAGCCGACGTGCTCCGGGCCACGGGTCACATCGGCCCGACGGGTGTCGACGACCATGTCGTGGTTGCGGGTCGCTACGGAGCGGTGGTCGCCCAGCTGTCGTCGGCGTTGCGCG
>CALKOE010000387.1 GCA_938091985.1 uncultured Acidimicrobiales bacterium
GCCTCGGCCACCGCACACCCAACGAGACCTACACCGCCTCCACAAAGGCGGCCTGAATCACAGAAACCCGTGTCCACCAAACCGGGTCAACTCCACTCGGCGGAAACGACGCCGTCGTCGACGCGGTCACATCGACATCGACAAGAGCGATCTGGGAGCTCGATGCCGCAACGATCCCTTCAGGACCGATGTCGACCATCCCTTCTCCGGCTCGTACGCCCGCAACAGTTCGTACGACCTCGTGGAGGGCCGGATCGACCAAGCTGACGCGTCCGGATGTGCGGTCGACAACGACGAGGTCGTGATCGCGCTCGCCCACCACCAACTCGGCACCGGCCTCGCCCACACTGACGCGGGCGGTGATGCCACCACTTGCGGCGTCGACACGAACTATCTCGCCCGTGGGCTGAGCAGGAATCCAGAGCCCGGTCGCAGGAGTCGCGACGTCAGTCAGGACCTCGGGATCGATCTGAAACGCAGCCGCGCCGGCACCCACCGTGGCAACGAGCGCCACCACGCCCACGAGTCGATTCCAGGGCATCCGCACGAACACAGAGGTTACCGCAACGAGATGCGCTGTCATGGGGCGGGAGGCTCACGCCTTCGCCACGCTCCGCGCTTCCCGGAGCGATCAGAGCAGTTCTTGCACCAGTGCCAAGATGTCGTCGGCCACGAACCGTGGTTCCGGGGACACCGGGAGATCCTCGCGCGAGATCACGCCGCTCAACACCAGGCCGAAGTCGTAACCCACCGACTCGGCAAACAAGCCATCGGTTTCGGGCCGGTCACCGACCATCACGCCGACGTCGCCGAGTCGCTCTCGCACGAAGCCTGCAATCGGCGAGTGCGGCTTCCCCGCAATCACGGGCTCGGTCTCTGCACAGGCGGCAACTGCGGCGACCAGCGCACCGTTGCCAGGCAGAAGCCCGTCGGCGTCGGGAAAGGTCGCGTCGTCATTCGTCGCGATGAAGCGAGCACCCGCTCGGATCGCCCGCATCGCGGCCGTGAGCATCTGATAATCGAAATCTTGGGTGATCCCCACCGCGACCACCTCGGCAGGCCCCTCGCTCACGAGCACCGCCCCGCGGGATCGCATCGCTTCCAGGAGGCCATCGCTGCCGACGGCGAGAACCCGCTCGCCCGGCTCGATCAGCGCCGCAGCCGCCATGGCTGCGGTGATCACGAGCGATTCTGCGTCGGGAATGCCGTGGTGTTCGAGCTTGTCGGCGACCTGCGCCGGAGTCCGGGCGGCCGAGTTCGTCACGAACGCGATCGGCACGTCTGCGTCACGCAGGCGAGCGACGGCTTCTGGCGCGCCGGGAACCGTCTCGACGCCTCGCCAGATGACACCGTCGAGATCGATGGCCCAGGCGGTCAGCGGACTTCCCAGGTCGGCAAACTGTGCAACAGACCATGCAGGTCGCCACCGCCGCTATTGGCGTGGGCCTCTGCGAGCTGGGCATCGGCCGCCGCGCCATAGTCGGTGCGCTCGACGGCTCGAAAGACGCCGACCGGAGTCGGGCTCTCACGGTCGCTGGCCAGCCGACTCAGAGCAAACGCAACCGACGGGTCAGGCGATGCCTCGTCGTGAACCACGATCGCATCGAGACCGACATCGGCGACCTCGACGATACGTGCCTTCCCCTGATCGAGGACGACGCCGTGCTCGTTCTCCGGGCCGAACGTGACGGGCGAACCATGCTGCAGGTCGATCAGCATCTCTGCTCGCGCGTCCTTCTTCGTGATCGTGGCAAAGGCGCCGTCGTTGAACACGTTGCAGTTCTGGTACACCTCGACGATCGCTGAGCCCTTGTGATCGTGGGCTCGGCGGAACATCTCCTGCATGTGCTTGCGGTCCAGATCGTGGGTGCGGGCAACGACGGTCGCCTCTGCGCCCAGCGCAACCGATACCGGATTGAACGGTGTGTCGAGTGACCCCATCGGCGTCGACTTCGTGACCTTGCCGACCTCGCTCGTCGGCGAGTACTGGCCCTTGGTCAACCCGTAGATCTGATTGTTGAAGAGCAAGATCGTGAGGTTGACGTTGCGCCGCAGCGCATGAATCAAATGATTGCCGCCGATCGACAGCATGTCGCCGTCGCCACCGACCACCCACACGTCGAGATCGGGCCGAGCCATCGCAAGCCCGGTCGCGATCGCCGGTGATCGACCATGGATCGAATGCATCCCGTAGGTGTTCATGTAGTACGGGAAACGAGCGGCGCATCCGATGCCGGAGATGAAGACCGTGTTCTCACGGCTCGTGCCGATCTCGGGCATCAACAGCTGCATCGCCGTCAGGATCGAGTAGTCGCCGCAACCCGGACACCACCGGACCTCTTGGTCGCTCGACCAGTCGGCCTTTGTCGTCGCTGTGTCCGTCACTTGACCATCTCCTCGATACGAGAAACGAGCTCTCCTGCGGTGAACGGCTGCCCCGTCACCTTCGCAATCACCTTGGCGTCGACCAGATACTTCGCTCGCAACAGAGCCGAGAGCTGCCCGAGGTTCATCTCGGGCACCAGCACGTGGTCGTAGCCCTTCACGATCTCCCCGAGGTCGTCGGGGAATGGGTGGAGATTTCTGAGGTGCACATGGGCGATGCGGCGACCATCTCGTCGCATGCGACCGGCCGCGCCGGTGATGGCGCCCCAGGTGGAGCCCCAGCCGACGATCAAAATGTCGCCGTCGACATCGCCGACGACCTCAGTTGCCGGATACGACTCGGCCACCTTGTTGATCCGGGCCTCGCGGATGTCGACCATTCGTCCGTGGTTCTCCGGGTCGTAGCTGATGTTGCCCGTGCCCTCTTCCTTCTCGATGCCACCGATGCGATGCATCAGATCGTCGGTGCCGGGGATCGCCCACGGCCGAGCGAGATCATCGTTTCGCATGTAGGGCCAGAAGACGGGTTCGCCGTCCTCGTTGAGCGCATTCGTTCCCGAGGCGTACTCGACTGAGATGTCGGGCAGCGCATCGAGGTCCGGAAGGAGCCATGGCTCGGTTCCGTTGGCCAGGTAGCCATCGGACAGCAGGATCACCGGGGTGCGGTATCGCAGCGCGATCCTCACGGCCTCGAAGGCAGCCATGAAGCAATCAGACGGCGAGTTCGCCGAGACGATCGGCAGCGGTGCTTCGCCATGTCGGCCGTAGCGCGCCATCATCAGATCGGCAGCCTCGGTCTTCGTGGGGAGACCGGTCGAAGGGCCGCCGCGCTGGATGTCGACGATCACCAACGGAAGCTCGAGACTCACCGCGAGGCCGAGGGTCTCGCCCTTGAGTGCTACACCAGGACCGCTGGTGGTCGTGATTCCGAGGTGGCCGCCATAGCTCGCGCCGAGGGCCGAGCCGATCGCGGCGATCTCGTCTTCTGCCTGGAGGGTGCGCACACCGAAGTCTTTGTGCTTGGCGAGTTCGTGAAGGATGTCGCTCGCCGGCGTGATCGGGTACGAACCGAGAAAGATCGGCACCCTCGCCTTCTGCGATGCAGCGACAAGGCCCCACGACAGCGCGGTGTTGCCATTGATGTTCGTGTACGTGCCCGGCGGCAGCTGTGCCGGCCGCACCGCGAGGCGACTTGCGCTGAGTTCGGCAGTCTCGCCGAAGGCATGCCCGGCCTTGAATGCCGCCTCGTTCGCGGCGATGACGAGATCCTTGCCGGCGAACTTCTCGCGGATCCAAAGAACGGTCGGATCTGTGGGCCTGGTGTAGAGCCACGAGACGAGCCCGAGAGCAAAGAAGTTCTTGGAGCGATCAGCGTCTCGCGGCTTCACGCCAAGGTCCTTGCAGACCTCTTTGGTGAGCTCGGTCATCGGTGCGCTGATGACGGAGAAGCCAGCGAGCGTGCCATCTTCGAGAGGGTTCTCGGCATAGCCGGCCTTCGCGAGGTTTCGCTCTTCGAATGCGTCGGTGTTGACGATTACGGTGCCGCCCGGCTCGACCTTCGGAAGATCGCTCTTCAGCGCCGCGGGGTTCATGGCGACCAGCACGTTCGGCGCATCGCCGTGGGTGTGGATGTCGTGATCGGAGATGTGGACCTGAAACGCCGATACCCCGGCGAGGGTTCCGGCTGGCGCCCGAATCTCGGCCGGGAACTCCGGCAGCGTCGCCAGATCGTTGCCGTACAGCGCACTCGCCGAGGTGAAGCGATCGCCCGTGAGCTGCATGCCGTCACCCGAGTCGCCGGCGAAACGGACGATGATCCGATCGACCTCACGAATCTCGGACGAACGTTCCTCTGTGTTGGTCACCGTGCCCCCTCGCCTGCCAGCGACATCGGCAGCAAGCAAGGCAACAATAACCACACTGA
>CALKOE010000388.1 GCA_938091985.1 uncultured Acidimicrobiales bacterium
CTTTCGAGGTGCGTCGAGAGCTGGTCGCCGTGGGCATCGCCGAGACCGCCGAGATACACGATGCGGCCGACACCTGCTTCGGTTGCGGCCTCGCGCAGGTTGGCAGCGCACGCTGCCTCTCGCGCTGCCCATCCGTCGCCCTCGCCGATGCTGTGGATCAGGTAGTAGACCGCCTCGACGCCTGCGACGGCGGCGCTCAGATCACCTTCGATATCGCCTTGAACGACCTCGACCTCGGCGCGCCATGGCGCACGGTCGAGCTTCTGCGGCGTGCGGGCCAGGCAGCGAACCCGGTAGCCGGCTTCCAGAAGCTGGCCGACCAGGCGGCCGCCGACGTAGCCGGACGCTCCAGTGACGAGGATGAGACCGGGACTGGACGAATCGGAGGACACATCACTGTCTACGGCATGGAGGCGGTTGTGGATGCAGTCGTCTGTGCGCTCGCGGTTCGATTCTCCGCGGTGGACATCAGTTGGTGGCGGCCATGAGGGCGTCGCGGAGATCGATATCGGTGACCGGTCCGGGCTCGGTGGTGGCCATGAAGTCGCGCATTACTTCGATGAATCGCTCGGGTGCCTCCGCATGGGGGAAGTGACCGACCCCATCGAGGATCTCGAGCCGAGACCCGGCGATCGCCTCGTGGGCGGCGTGGGCATGTTCGACGGGAATGATCGCGTCGCGGTCACCCCATACGATCAGCGTGGGCAGATTGCCGGCCAAGTAGAGGCGGTCGAGGGCGCTCACCGTCTGGCCGCCGGGCTCGATCACGCCACGCATGGTGCGCACGAAAGCCTTCCGGTTCTCGGCTCCGGCGAGCGACGAGTAGGCCCGCCACATCTCGCTCACCAGCGGTGCTCGCAATCCGCGGCCGTGAAGGAATCCGCCGACTGCGCCACCGAGGGCAGCGACCGGACGGGGGAAGACGAGCGGCATCAGTTGTTCGGCCCCGGGCAGGCTGCAGAGGCGGAGCAGCCAGCTGACCTCTCGGCCGAGGCCGCCAGAACCGACGAGCACGAGACGGTTGCAAAGCTCCGGGTGCTGGTACGCGAGCTGCATCGCGACGCCGCCGCCGAAGCTCTGGCCGACGATGGTTGCGCGTTCGATGCCGTTGATCGCGAGCAGATCTCGGAGGCCGCTGGCCATGGCTCCGAGGGAGTAGTCGCCCATTGGCTTCGCCGATTCACCGTGCCCCAGAAGATCGGGCGCGATGACGTCGTAGTCCTCTGCGAGGGCCGGCATGACCTTGCTCCAGGTCAGCGAGCTGCCGGCGAGACCGTGGATGAGGACAATGGCCTCGCCCTTGCCGGCCCGGCGGTAGATGACGTCGTGGCCATGGATCGTGACATGCGAAACCGGGATCGTTTCCATGCTGCAAGTGTGCCCCGGCCTCGTACGAAAGCGCGTGGGTCGAACGTCCCTCCGCCGCGTCACGACCTGATTGCTCGCGGGAGGCCGACCCGTACGGGCACTCCTGGCGAATAGAGGGCGTGTGGTCGCCCGACAGGTTCGGGCAACCCAGCGGCGACAACCAGATTGTCGGTGAGTCGTTCGACTCGCGCCCGGTAGAGCGGCCATTCAGGGTGAGAGACGGGTGCGTAGCGCAGGCGACCGCCCCGACCCGAGGTGATGAGGCCCCACCGCGAGGTGAGGAATTCGGTGAGGGGCCCCTGGGCGGTGGCAGCCGCAACAAGTACTTCGATATCGGTCGAGGCATCGGCGTCTGGTCGTGGCCGGTGGCGGGTGACCTGGGTGCGAATGGTCTCACCGTCTCGATCGTGGCGCACGTCACCGACGCAGTACGGAAGTCGATACCACCCGCGCGCGACGAGCATGGGCAGCAGCAGGTCGATGTCGAGGGAGAAGAACCACACGCCCCGTTTGGACCCAGATCGCACGTAGGTGCGCACGTTGACCTCAGGGAACGTTCCCAGCCGTGGCACCGGTGGTAGGCGACCGAAGCCCAGCTGCTCCATCCGGAACGGCACAAGACCAACCCATGCCGAGCCGTCGAAGACATCGACCTCGACACCGTCGGGCAGGAGGGCTTGCACGATTGCCGGGTCATATCGCCAGTGCAGGAACACCACATCAGCCCAGTACTGGGTCATGACGGGACGTTGCACGGGCGCGACGACCAACGGTGGTGGAGCGAGTGGGGTCATGTGGCGACCGTGAGCATGGCGACCGCAACTCCTCCCCGCGCGGTCCAGCCGGCGGTGCGAATCCAATTGCTGCGAACGAGCCTCTTTGCGACGGCGTCATCGAATCCGCTCGCCAGGCGACGATGCGCCGGCACCTGGAGCGAAACGGTGCTGACGTGGACTAGGGCGAGCAGCACCAACCCGGCGAGGGTGAGGCCCAGCCCGGCCTGGGCGCGAAACCAGCCGGCGATGATGAGCGCGGCCACGCCCTCCACGGCCATGGCCGGGCCGACCACATAGGCGGTCAGTCGCGTGTGAGCCGCCTCGTAGTCGACGAATTCGGCCGCTCCGACCCGGGCGAAAAGGGGGTAGTGCACCAGCTGCACGAACCAGATGAGGCCGACCATCGCCGCCGTTGCCGCAAGGTGGATCGATAGGAGGAGCGAGGTCGTGGAATCCATCTACCTCGACTACGGCGCACCCCCTCAAAGCGGATGCGCGCCGAGACGTTCAGGTGAGGTCGATGATCTCTCGGGCGACGCGGGGGCGGGAGAGTTCGTCTGCTCGGGCCTGGGCCAGTCGGGCCGAGATGCCAGCGGTGCCGCTTGCGGGGTCGCCGGGTTCGGTGCGGTCGGCCAACTGTTGGATACGGCGCTGCCGAAACGCCAGGTCGAGCTTCTGGTCGCTCTCGACAGAATCGTCGGAAGAAGGGGTGTTGTTCACGGGAGTCGCCTCAGGGTGATTGCGGGGTGTTCTGGGTCTTTCGACCCACAAAGGGACGGGGTTGAACGAATATTGCGAATCCGTGACGCCGGACAGGAAACGATACGTTGACGTTTCGTTATGAAACGCCTACGTTTCATAGCGATGACTGCTCCCGTATCAACCGAAGTCCCGCTGCACGAGCAGCCCGAGATCCAAGCTCGACGCTGGTTCCTCCTGGGAATCATGTGTCTCAGCCTCGTGATGGTGGTGATGGCCGTCTCTGGCCTCAACGTCGCGATTCCGTCGATCCAGCGGAGCCTCGGCGCCACCGCCACCGATCTTCAGTGGATCATCG
>CALKOE010000389.1 GCA_938091985.1 uncultured Acidimicrobiales bacterium
GCGTATTCGGCCGGTCGGTAGCCGAGGCCGGTGGTGATCGAAAGACGGCCCTTGCTCATCAGGTCGATGACGGCCATCTGCTGGGCGAGACGCACCGGATCGTGCAAGGGCACCAGCAGCGCCGTGATGGCGACAGAGAGATTCTGCGTACGGTTGAGGATCATCGCCGCGGTGAGCAGCGGTGTCGGACTCCAGCCGATCTCGGTGGCCGAGTGCTCCTCGGTGCTGACCATCGCGAAGCCGTTCTTGTCGGCGTATTCGGCGAGGTCGATGCCGGCCCGATAGCGATCGCTCATCTGCTCGGGGTCGGTTGGGTCGGGATGCACGAAGTTGAGTCGCATCATCATGAAGGCCACAGCTGGTCTCCTGTCGTGTTCAGCTGAACGGGTCCGCCACTCCGGAACGAACTCCGGGCGAGAACCTAACCGGCATCGTCACCACGCCCGTCATCAACAAGTTGCCCGGATACGACCGGAAACGGTCGGGGTCGATCTCGTAGTCGGGAAGACGCGTGAGCACATCAGCGATCATGAGTTCCGACTCGAGTCGGGCAATGCTCGAACCGATGCAGCGATGGCCGCCCAGGCCGAAGGCAAGGTGCTTGTTCTCCGCTCGATCGATCTGCACGCGGTCGGCATCGTCGAACATCGCCGAATCGCGGTTGGCGCTCACCCACGAGATGAACACGACGTCGCCCCGCTTGATCTGACGACCGCCGAGTTCGACGTCTCGTGTCGCCGTGCGGGTGAGCGATTCACTCGGGCTGTAGTAGCGGAGAAACTCTTCGACGGCGCTCGGGATCAAGGCCGGGTCGGCGATGAGACGAGCCCGGTCGTCGGGGTTCGTACCGAGATGGTGGAGACCCCAGCCGACCAATGAGGTGGTGGTGTCGAGGCCGCCGGCGACGAGGTTCCAGAGAATCCCGGCAACCTCTTCATCGGTGAGAACCCGGCCGTCGATCTCCGAGGTGACGATCGCCGAGGTCAGGTCGTCGCCGGGGTTGGCTCGACGCGAGCGGGCGATGTCAGCCAGCTCGCCCCACATGTCGCCGATACGCGACACCGCGTCCTGAAACTCTGGGTCGGAGGGCTTGAACGACGACGTCGCGTGGAAGAAGTCGGCGTAGTAGCGCCAGTTGGTGGACGGCATCCCCATCATCTCGAGCGTCATGACACCCGGCACTGGCGTTGCGTAGTCGAGGATCAGGTCGCCCTCGCCGGCCTCGATCATTTCGTCGAGGAACCACGTGGAGATGTGGGCGATGCGCTCCCGGCTTGCCTCGACCGCCTTGGTGACCATGTAGGGGTTCAACACTCGGCGGAGGTCTGCGTGTTCCGGCCCGTCGATCTCCGAAACACCCATCCGCGGTGTGGTCGGGTTGCGGGGAACCCCACAGATTCCGTGGTAGTCGATGCCGTCCTCGGCGCCCAGCTCGTACTTGTGGGCGAACGTCTCGTTGTCTCTCGCCACCGCAGCGACCGACGCATAATCGGTGACCATCCAGAAACCGCCGTGCTGCTCGTTGAAGACCACCGGACACTTGCCGCGCAGCTCGGCGTAGTTGGCGTGGCGATCAGCAATCCAGGCCCGATCGTGATGGTCGAGGTCGATCGAATCCGTCATGGCGTTTGCTCCAATGCCTCGAAATAGTCGAAGTCGGCCGCGAGTCTCTCGGCCCGCTGCTCGACGAACCGGCGTCCTCGCGGGTGGGTGAGAATCACCGTGCGGTCGTCTTCGATGCCGGCCACAACGAACCGCCCGACATCCTCCTGCGCCATCGCGTGGGGCATCGAACCCTGCGTCGGCGGCGCCTCGACGCGACCGCCGAAGCGGTCGGGCCGATGGGCGAGCGAAGTGCGCATCAGGTTCGAATCGACGGTGCCGGGACACAGACACGAGACGCCGATGCCCTCGGCCGCCAGCTCGCCACGCAGCGTCTCGGAGTAGCCGAGCACCGCATGTTTGGTGGTGGTGTAGAGACCCAGGTTCACGCCGGCGACTTCTTCAGGGCGAGATGCCCAGAGCGCCGCCATCGACGCGGTGTTGACGATGTGGCCGCCACGACCGTGGGCTCGGATTCGAGGAGCGAACACGGCGCACGAGCGAATGATCGACATGAGGTTGAACTCGATGACCCAACCCCATTCCTCCTCGGTGGCATCGAGCAGCTCTCGACTGTGAACCACGCCGACGTTGTTCGACAAGATGTCGACCGACCCAAAGCGAGCCTCCGCAGCATCGGCCGCGGCGGACAGAGAGTCCACGCTCGTGGCGTCGACCTGCACAGCGATCGCTTCGGCACCGTCGGCCACCAACTCGTCGGCCACTGCCGCCGCGGTGCCAGGGTCGATGTCGGCGATCACCAGCCGGGCTCCTCTGGTCGCCAAGCCGAGCGCCGTGCCGCGGCCGATTCCGCCGCCACCACCGATGATCACCGCCGTCGTCGCGTCGGAGATCTTCATGGGCTGACCGGCGCCGGGCGGTCGACATCCGCCTCGTAGTGGATTGTCGTCATGAGATGTTTCTAACATCCGTGTCATGTCACCCTCCAGCGATCCGCTCACTCGACGCGGATTCCTGGCGGCATCTGCCGGGCTCGTCGCCGCGGCATGTGCGGGAGACAGTGACGCGGAGAGTCCCCCGCCAGCCACCACAACGACGACGACGCAGCCGCCGCCGCCCACGACCACCGGCGCCCCCACCACCACGGCGCCAGCGACGACCACGATTCCGGCTCCCGCTTTCGACGTCGACCCGTTTCCCTATCTGACGGCCTCGGGCGACCCACACCACGACTCGGTCGTGATCTGGACCCGGCTCGCCATCGACCCGATGGCGCCCGACGGCGGAATCGACGCCGCGCAGGTGCCCGTCGAGTGGGAGATCGGCGTGGAAGGCGCCGACGTCGCGAACTCCGGCACCTTCGTCACCAACGCCGACCACGGCCACTCGGTGCACGTCGACGTCGCCGGGCTCGAGCCGAGCACGGACCACTGGTACCGCTTCCGCGTGGGCGAGTGGACCGTCGAAGGAACGACCCGCACGGCGCCGGTTCCGGGCAGCCCCACCGAGCGTCTCTCCTTCGCAGTCGCCAACTGCAACGCCTTCAAGTCCGGCTACTTCACCGCCTACGAGAACATGATCGAGGAAGACCTCGACGCCGTGCTCTTCGTCGGCGACTACATCTACGAACTCGAAGGCGGCAACGCACGAGACCACGGCCTCGAACTGAATCCGACCACCCTCGATGAGTACCGCCGCTTCTACGCCGTGGCGCGACTCGACCGCAGCCTTGCGGCCTGCCATCAGCGCCACCCCTGGATCGTCATGTGGGACGACCACGAAGTCGAGGACAACTACGCGGCCTGGGAACCGGGAGGCATCGGTCTCGAGCTCGACCCGAATGCACGCGAGAACTTCCGAGCTCGGCGCATCGCCGCCTACCAAGCCTGGTTGGAGTTCATGCCGGTTCGAACCGGACCACCCACCGACGGTGAACTCGACATCTACCGAGACTTCGAGTTCGGTGATCTCGCGAAGCTGACGGTCATCGACGATCGTCAGTATCGATCCCCGATCGTGCAGGGTGAGGGCGACGGTGATCTACCGCGGCCCTTCGGCGGCGGACCCCAGCTCGAGGAGACGTTCGACGAGTCGCGAACGATGCTCGGCGCCGACCAGGAGGCCTGGTTCGAAGAGAGCATCGTCAACGACGCGACGTGGTCGCTTCTCGTCCAGCAGACGGTCATGGCCGAAGTGAATCGGGCGCCGGACGACCCGGCCAAAGGTTTCTCGATGGACGCCTGGGACGGCTATGCGGCACCGCGCGAACGCCTGTTGGGCTTTGTGCACGAGCGGGAGGTCGAGAATTTCGTCGTGCTCGGCGGCGACATCCACACCTCCGCGGTCGCCGACCTCCACGTCTCCTACCGCGAAGACGACTCGCCGATGGTCGGCACCGAATTCGTCGGCCCCTCCGCGACCAGCATCGAGTTGCTCCTCCCCGAATTCGTGGAGGGATCACGATCGAACCCGCACATTCACCTCTACGAAACAGAGCACCGCGGCTACCTTCGCGTCGACGTGACCCACACCGAATTGGTCGCGCACTATCGCTGGGTCGACACCGCGCTCGAACCGACATCGCCCATCCAGACGGCGTCGTCATGGCGAGTCGAAGCAGGCGCCGTCGGAGTGGAGCAGATCACATGACCGAGTTCACCACGCCGCCCTACGACGAGTGGGACGACGCACAGCCCTACGCGATGTGGGCCCGGGCCCGACGCGAATGTCCGGTCGTCGAGACCCCTGGCAACGACTGGGCGCCCCAACCGACCTTCGCCACGACCACGTTCGCCGATGCCGACCGAGTCCTGCGCGACGCCGAGACCTTCTCTGCCTCGATCAACGGCGAGGTGATGGCCCCGTTCATGGGCGAGCTGATGCTCGGCCTCGACGGTGAGGAGCACCGCCGCTATCGCAGTCTGGTCGCACAGGCCTTCAAGCGTTCTTCGATCGAACGCTGGAAGCCCGAGCTGGTCGACGCCGTACTCGCTCGACTACTCGACGAGATCGCGCCGCTCGGTCGAGCCGACCTCGTCGAAACGATCACATCGAAGTTTCCGGTGCAGGTGATCTGCGGGATCGTCGGCGTGCCGCTGGAAGACCACGAACGATTCAACGCCTGGGCCGAGCAGATCAACTTCGGCCCACTGAACCCCGACGAAGGTCTCGCGGCCAGCGCCGCGATGGTCGAGTACCTCGAGCCGCTGGTCGCGGCCCGAAGGGCCGAACCGACGGGCGACCTACTGAGCGAGCTCGTGCACGCCGAGATCGACGGCGAGCGCCTCACCGATGCGCGGCTCTACGGATTCCTGCGACTCCTCCTGCCCGCAGGAGCGGAAACGACCTACCGCGTCTTCGGGTCGGCGCTGCTCGCTCTGGCCGGCGACACTGCGCTGCGCGACCGGGTGGCCAACGACCGCTCGCTGGTCGCCGCGCTGATCGAGGAGACCCTGCGGTGGGAGACATCGGTGACGATGGTGAGTCGCCGGGCGACGGCCGACACCGAGATCAACGGCGTCGCCGTGCCGGCCGGTTGCCCGGTGACCGTCTACAACGGCGCGGCCAACCGAGACGACGAACGATGGCCCGATGCCGAGTCGTTCGACATCGACCGGGAGCACGTCAGCCATCTGGCCTTCGGCACCGGTCCTCACCAATGCCTCGGCATGCACCTCGCAAGAGTCGAGCTCGAAGCCGGCGTCAACGCCGTCCTCGATCGCCTGCCCGACCTTCGCCTCGACCCCGACGAACCCGCACCCGTCATCGCCGGCTTCGCCTTCCGCGGCCCCCAAACCCTCCCCGTCGCCTGGACCGCTACATCTGGTGTCTGACCCCCGCTACATCTCGACTACGCCGCCGGGCGCTCCAGTCGCGCCCGGGCGGAAGCGACAAGAGAGGCAAGTTCCGGGTCCGAGGTGAGACGTCGCCGCGCCCGCGCCACCGCCGTCCGCAAGCTGCTATCGGAGGAGTAGCCGTACCGTGCGGCCAGGCGCTCGGACGACCAGTTTGTGGTCTCGGACCCGAGCAGCGCCGCGACGACTCGCAGATCGTTTCGAAGTCCGCGACCGCCCGCCGCAACGACCTCGATTTCTTCCGGCGAAGCGATACCGAGAGCAAACTCGACCGAAGCAGGTGAACCGACCCGAACGCCGTCAGCAGCGGCTCCACGCCGGACGACGTTCGTCTCACCGGCTTGCATAATCTCGCGATATGGCTGCCGGTCGCCGAACTCCGCGAGCAGCCGGGTTGAGAGCCAACTCGGACGAGCCGACACCCCGAGGTACGCGGCATGGCTGGACCAGACGTACGTCCAATCCCCGAGTCCATCGACGATCGGGTTGCGATGGATGTAGCGGACCGGGTGACGAAGATATGGGCTGCTCGCAATCGGCTTCGACCGAAACCGAGAGCGAAACAGCGGCCCGTCAAAGCCGTACTTCTTGTTGAACCGGCGGGTGTAGTTCTCTCCTATCCGCTTCATCATCGCCGAGAGCTCCGGGACATCCGCCTCGATCAGGAGGTGATAGTGGTTTCCCATGAGGGCGTAGGCATGAACGATGGGCGCTGGCGCCACCCGCCCGATCAGGCCGAGAAAGTACTCCCGATCATCATCGTCCCCGAAGATCGGTAGACGCCGGGCACCACGATTGAACACGTGGTGGTACAGCCCGAGGAGCTGTGATCCAATCGTCCCATCCCGCGGAAGCTAGCCAGGCGATGTGACACCGCAGATGTAGCAGGTGTCAGACACCAGATGTAGCGGGCGGGTGTGGCGGGTCAGCCTCGGGGGAGGCCGAGCACGCGTTCGGCGACGATGTTGCGCTGGATCTCCGAAGAACCGGCGCTGATAGTCAACCCGAACGTGGTGAAGTAGGCGTCGAGCGAGCCCACCGATCCCTGCCGCGACAAGCCGGTTTCCAGCGAGTCGGGACCACAGAGCTCGGCCGCCACTCGAGCGAGGTCGCGTCGGATCTCGGTGGAGTACATCTTCATCAACGCTTGCTCGGGAGCCGAGCCGGTCTTCACATAGCGAGCGAACCCGCGGTAGCCGAGGCACCGTGCGGCCAGCGTGTCGATGTAGAGACCGGCGATGGCGTCTGCTGCAGTTGCCTGCTCCACCGTTGACATCGGGGCCAGCAAATCGGGCGCCATTCCGAGAAGCTCCGTCATCGACGACTCCATTCCCATCACGCCCATCAGCCACACCATCGAGCGCTCGTGGGCAAGTGAGCCATTGGCCATCGCCCAACCGTTGTTGAGCTCGCCGACCACGTTGGACGCCGGAAGCACCACGTCGTCGAGGAACACCTCGTTGAGGTCCGGAAACTCTGGCGAGATGATCTCCGTGAGCGGACGCACCGTGACACCGGGGGTATCCATCGGCATGAGAATGATGGAGATGCCCTTGTGCTTCGGTGCGTCGGGATCGGTCCGACAGAACAGGAAGCAGAAGTCGGCATAGTTCGCTCCCGAAGTCCACACCTTCTGGCCAGTGATCACGAAGTTGTCGCCGTCGCGGACCGCGCGGGTCTTGAGGTTCGCGAGATCGCTACCGGCGTCGGGCTCGCTCATTCCGAGGCACGCCGCGGTCTCGCCGCGCAGCAGCGGCATCGCGTAGTTCTGGATCTGCTCCTCGGTGCCGTAGTCGAGCAACGAAGGCGCGATGATTCCCAGCCCCTGAGGGTTCGTGGTCCGCGGAATGCCGGCCTTGTTGAGCTCCTCGAGATAGACGAGGGTCTCGATTGGACCGGCGTTGCGTCCGCCCCGTTCCGACGGCCAGCCCGGCACCAACCATCCATCGTCGAACATTCGCTTGGTGAACGATGCCGCCCATTCAGGGATGTAGGCGCTCGATCGCGGCGGGTCAGCCGCGATGGCCTCGGCCGGAGGTCGGTTGACCGCCAGCCATTCGAGAAACTCTGAACGGAAGGCCTCTACCTCTTCGTCGAACTCGAGCTTCATGCCGCTTCTCCCAGACCCAGGAGCGCGGCCAGTCGCGCTCGATGAAACGCCCGACTGCCGCACAACGCGTCACCCGACTTCGCCCGCTTCAGGAGGAAGTGGAGATCGTTCTCCCACGTGTAGCCGATGCCGCCGTGCAGCTGAAGCCCGTCCTCAGCCAGGAGGCGTTGACAATCGCCCGCCGCCGCCTTCGCGACGTGCACTGCTTCGTCCTTCGAGTCGGCGTCTTCCTCGATGGCCAGTGCGGCGTAATAGCCGACTGCGTTGGCCCGTTCGACCGCGAGGTACAGCTCGGCGAAGCGGTGCTTCAAGGCCTGGAACGATCCGATGACCCGGTCGTACTGCTCACGAACCTTTGCGTACTCGAGCGTGTCCTCGAAGATCTTCCGGCACGTGCCGATCACGTGGAGCGCCATGGCGACGCTCGCTTGCTGCGTCACTGCCTCGATGGCCGCAACTGCTTCGGGTCCCGGGGCCAGCAGCACTACGGCAGCCGAGTCGGCGAATTCGACATCGGCCAGCTCGAGGCCGGGATCCAGCAGCGTCTTCGTCGTGACCGAGCATGCGCCGCGCTCGACGAGGAAGACGCCGAGCTGGTCGCCGTCCCGAGCCACCACGGCGAACACCTCGGCGGTCGCGCCGGCGAGGACGGCATCCTTCGCTCCGGTGACCGTCCAACCGTCGCCCGCCCGGGTCGCTGTTGTCGTGACTGCCGTCGGTTCCCAGCGCCCCTGCTCGGCGTAGGCAAGCGCACCGATGGTCTCTCCGGCAACGGCCGCGGCGAGCACTTCGCTCGCACCGGCGGTCTCGACGAGCGGGATGAACTGGCTCACCATCGCGAGTAGCGGCCCAGGCGCGGCGGCCCGGCCGAGCTCCTCGGCGAGGAGTGCGACCTCGACGAAGCCCATCCCGAGCCCGCCGGCGTCTTCGGCTACGCCGAGCGCCGGCCAGTAGAGCTCGGCCATCTGTTTCCAGAGATCGGCGGACGTTCCTTCACCGTCGTAGATCGAGCGAACCAGCGATGGCGGGCACGCTCCTTCGAGCACCGAGCGAATGTTGTCTCGTAGCTCGAACTGGTCGTCGGAGAGTTCCAGATCCATACTTCTCCTGTCGCACGCTTCTAACAGTGGCGTCACCGTATCCACTTCACCCGGCAAGAGAGAAACCATGACCATCGACTTGTTCCGCTACGAAGGAAAGCGCGCCGTCGTGATCGGCGGCGCCACAGGCATGGGCGCCGAGACGGCCCGCATGGCCGGGGAGTTGGGCGCCGACGTGATCGTGCTCGACGTTGCCCCTGTCGAATACGACTGTGCCCAGAAGATCGAGATCGACCTCCGCAACCAGGCGAGCGTCGACGCGGCCGTCGATGCGATCGACGGCCCGGTCCACGCAGTATTCGCGTGCGCCGGCGTTGCCGACGGCACCGCGGGAATCATGCTCATCAACTTCACCGCGCAACGACACTTCATCGATCGTCTCATCGCGCAGGACAAGCTCGCGCCGGGCGGATCGGTCGCGTTCATCTCGTCGACGGCCGGGCTGGGGTGGAAGAACAACATCGATCGTGTGCGTGACTTCCTGAGCAATGACGACTGGGCGTCAGCCGCGGCCTGGACCGAGGAAAACCCCGACACCGACAGCTACGGGTTCAGCAAGGAAGCGATCAACCTCTATGTCGTCCAGCAGGCGTTCCCGATGTTGAAGGCCGGCTACCGGATCAACGCGATCTGCCCGGGCCCGACCGTCACTCCGCTGGCCGAGGCCAACGCTGACATGTGGCTGACCTACGCGGCCGACTTCCGAGCCGACGCGGGAGTCGACACTCTCCAACCCGAGCAGATGGCGAGCACCCTGATCTTCCTGTGCAGCGCTGCGGCCAGCGGCGTCAACGGCGAGATGCTCCAGGTCGACCAGGGCCACACCAACGCCTCGCTGCACGACGCCTACGACGCCCCCATCGTGAAGATGATCGCCGGCGAAATCGAATGGGACTTCGCCGCCCTCGGCTTCGAATAGCCGCTACAACTGGAGTCTGACCCCCGCTACAACTCCGGCGTCACACCTCGAACGTAGCTTCGCCACCATGGCGAGATTGACGAGGGCGCAACGAGGCGGAGACTGGCACCACATCATGAACCGGGGGGCGAGACGCCTGCCGGTCTTCGGCGACGACGACGACCGTCGGCACTTCCTCCATCTCACGGGGGAAGCTCTCGAGGGGCTCGACGCCGAGGCCCACGCCTACGCGTTGATGACGAACCACTACCACTTGCTGGTCCGAGGGGCGGTGCCCGCGATCTCGGCGTTCATGAAGTCAGTCGGTGAGCTCTACACGCGGTGGTTCAACGACAAGTACGACCT
>CALKOE010000390.1 GCA_938091985.1 uncultured Acidimicrobiales bacterium
GAATCAGTCGGCAGTTTTCGGCTGCTCGGCCGCGGTGCGGTAGTCGTCGTAGGGCTCGTCGCGCTCGGTGAGCGTTGCGGTGAGACCCTTCTGCTGCACGCCTTCGATGAACACACGCATCGACTCGGTGTGGGTGCCGAGCGCGCACAGCTCCGTGCCCTGGCGAATGCCGGTGCGCAGACCCATCACTTCCATCTGGCGATGGACGACCCGCTTGTTGAGCGCAACCACATCGGCTGGAGTCTGCGCGATACGAGCTGCGATCTTCAGGACTTCCTCGGAGAGCTCATCGGCGGGGAAAGCCTGGTTGGCCCAGCCGTATTCGACGGCCTCGATGCCGCTGACCGAGTCGCCGGTCATCATCATCTCCATGGCCTTGCGCATGCCCATGAACCATGCGTGGAAGTGCATGTCGGGCACGCCGAAGCGCGTGGCGGGATATCCCATCTGGGCGTCTTCGGCCATGTAGACGAGGTCGCAGCACGTAGCGAGCTCGGAGCCACCGGCGAGGCAGTAGCCGTGGACCTGGGCGATCACCGGCTTGGCGAGATCCCAGATGCTCATCCAGCCCTCGGTGACGTGACGGGGCCACTGGCCCTCGCCACTTGCGGTGAAGAACGGCAGCTCGTAGCCCTCATTGCCGCCGGCGAGGTCGTAGCCGGCGGAGAACGACGGACCGTCGCCTCGCACGATCGAGACTCGGACGTCGGGGTCGTTGTCGGCGTCGCGCAGCGCCCCCAGGATCGCGCCGCGCAGCGGGTGGATCAGCGAGTTGCGCTTGTTCGCCCGATTGAACGTGATTCGTCGGACCCCGGGAATCGGCTCATCGAGCAGCACCCACTGGTGGTCCTCGTCGGTGGCGTTGCCACTCGGGTTGGCGGTCTGTTCCCCGTATTCGCTCATGTCAGCGACCCTAGAAGGGTCACCGCAAGCAGGTGCAATCGACCTTGTCGTCGAGCGCCTGCCACTTGAACGCGCGGGCCTCGGAGGCGACGCCGCAGCCGGTGCAACGCAGCACCCATTCCTTGCCGACCGCTTCGAGCCGGACCGGGTGTTCGCCGGTCGAGAGCCGCGGCTTCTCCTTGACGATCTTCGGCTGCGAGATCGTCGGCAACTCGGGGCTGCGGATCTCGAGGTAGGGCGCCGAATCGGCCCACTCGGTGATCTCGTCGGGGGAGAGGTCGGGGGTGGTGAAGAAGCCGACGGTGTCGGGCTCGATCACTTTGGCCGGACCGCTGTAGTCGAGGAACTCGGTGAGTTGATCGGTCTGCTCAGGGCCGAAGATGTGGGACGACTCGGAGATGCTCTGGATCTCCTCGAGGAAACCGTCGCCGCCATCGGAGTAGCGCGGGTCCTCGAGCGTGTCGGCCGAGAAGATGATGACGAAGCGGGCACCGCTCCCCTCCGGCTTGCGACGAAGGATGCGCCCCATGCGCTGGATCATCTGGCGTCGAGTGCGGCTTGCGCTCACCACGATGCCGAGATTGGCGTTGGGGACATCGACCCCTTCGTCGAGCACACGCGGCGCAGCCACGGCATCGAGTGAACCATCTCGAAGGGAGTCGAGGATCTGGCTTCGATCGCTGCGGCCGGTGCCGCCGGTGATGATCTCGATGTCGACATGAGGGTCGAGGCGAACGATCGCGTGGTTGGCGGCGCGAACCGTCTCGGTGAAGATCAGCGAGCCTTCGGCCCGCTTGATGACGCCGGCGAAGGTGCCGAGCGACTCGTATTTGGCGGAGCTGGTCGCCACGATCTCGCGGCGAGCCGAGAAGGCTTCGAGATAGTCGTTGGCAGCTTTGCCATCCGCGCCACCGTCGTTCTCCGCGAGGTGATGCACCGCAGCGAGGAAGTCGCCGAAGGGGTTGTGGGGGACCCCAGGGATGCTCTTGAGGATCCGTCGGGCGGCAACGATGGCGCCCTCGGTCTGGTCGTATTCGCTGCGTTCTTCGACGGTGAGCGGGACGGCCACGAACGCCACGCGAGGCTCGGCGCAGACTCCGTCGGAGATCGCGGCGCCGAAGTCGTAGTGGTAGCAGATGCCGCCGAAGTAGGGCAGAAGAATCGACTCGACTGCGTCGTCGGAGCGTTCGAGCGTGGCGGTGAGGCCGAGACGTTCCTGGTACTCCGGGAGCAGCGACTTGCGCAGCACCGATCCGCCGAATCCGTGGCACTCGTCGGCCACGAGAAGGCCGCCGGCGTCGGTCTTGGGCAGGGGAACTCGACTGGCGGCGCTGTGTCGAGTGGTGACGAGCACATCGCAGTCGGCGGGACGGTCGCGATAGCCATCGCCGAGGCGGCCGATCGTGTGGTCCGGCAGCGACTCCAGGAGCCGTTCGTTCCACTGTTCCATCAGGACCCGGGAGGGCACGATGACGAGGATGAAGAGGCCACGTTCGAGCGCGTCAGCGATCGCAGTGATAGCCACATCGGTCTTGCCGGAGCCGGTGACGGCTTCGATGACGCCCTTCCGACCGCAGCGGTGCCAGGCAGTCAGGGCATCGTGCTGCCAGCGATAGAGGTCGCGCATCGTGGCAGGCTACGCCGCGGCGGGGCGTGCCCCGCCCTGATGTGACACGACGTACACGAAGGTTTCCCCCACGAAGCGCGGTTGAGGCCGGGTGAGTCGGCGCGTCGCTCTCACGAGCGCGCCGGCATCGACGGAGGTCTGCCCCTTCCCATCCCCGGTCGCATAGCCGACGTTGCGCCAGTGGCTGCCGCGAATCGACCGCTTGAGCCGCTGCAACGGTGAGGCTGCGGGGCGGGGCGAATCGTCGACCGTCGCGGCCTCCGACAAGACAAGGACCCTGCGTTCGGCGAGTTCGGCGACACCGCTGGGGAAGAGGTAGCTGGTGTGGTCGACGTTCTCCCACACGATCCCGAGCTGACCGGCCCGCACTCGCTGCGGTGCGTAGGGGTTTGGCGTGGTGAGGATGAGTTGTCCACCATCGGCGAGGCCTTCGGCCGCCGCCCGAAAGACCATGTCGAGGTCGGGCACATGCTCGATGAGTTCTCCGGCGACGATCACGTCGAAGGGCCCGCGATCGCCAAGCGGTCCGATCCCGGTGGAGAGATCGTGGACCACAGCGTCGTAGCCGGCGGCATTGACGGCTTCCACCCCCGACTCGAGGATGTCCACGCCGAGACAGCGCTTCGCCACCCGGGCGATGCGGCCGTGGAGCCACTCGTCTCCCTCGAGGCGGGCCTCGTCGTGGGCGACGCAGCCGATGTCGAGCACGTTCTTGTCGCGACAGCGGTCCTCGAGAAATCGGATCCGGTCGTCGATGCTGCTGCGCCACGCGGCCTGGAGCGTGCGGGCGCGATGGGCGACGGTGGCGGGATCGTTCGGGTCGGCGGCGAGTTCGCTCCAGTGAGCGATGGGTCCGGGGTCGCGTCGAAATGCCTCATCGAAGGCTGCGGAACGGTTGTGACGGACCATTGGTCAGTGCTCCTCGGTTGCCGAAGGCGACAGAATCTCATCGAGCAAGTCGGCCTCTTGCGCGGTGCGCTTTGAGCGCCAGCGGTCGTTGGTGTTGGCCACGCGGCGCGAGGCGGCGAGGCGCGCGAGGTCGGTACGGCTCTCGACTTCCGCGAAGTCCAGGATCGAGTGCATCGACGCGACGGGGTCTGAGGCGAGCGTTTCGTAGCTCAGCGACAACACACAAGGATCGTCGCCGACGGCGTGATCGATCATGTCGACCAGGCGGTTCCGGTTGTGGGCAGCAAAGCCGAGCACCGTCTCGCCGGAGGTCTTCCAGTGCGCTCGCGCTTCTTCGGTCCATTCCGCGCTCCACCAGTAGCGGTAGTCCCACGTGCCGAAGCGGCCCGACTC
>CALKOE010000391.1 GCA_938091985.1 uncultured Acidimicrobiales bacterium
GAGACGATCTACACGCCGAGTAGTTACGACCCGCGCAACGTCGATGCCGACACGCTCGGTCGAGGACCAGTATCTGTCTTGATCGGTGGCGAACGTTTCGAAGGCGAATGGGTTCGCGAAGCTGCAACCGATCCCTACACATTCGTTGACGCAGGCGGATCCCCGATCCTCCTGGCACCCGGCCGCACATGGCTGACGCTGGTTCCTTCGAACTCCTACGACTTCATCGTCGACCCCGAAATCGCTGCGCTCGTCCTGGGGAGCGAGGGCTAGCATGACGGCCATGTCTGACAACTCCGGCCGCACAACCGGCACGCCGTTGGTCAAGCGGGGCTTGGCCGAAATGCTGAAGGGCGGCGTCATCATGGACGTCGTCAACCCTGAACAAGCGAAGATCGCCGAGGATGCCGGGGCCACTGCCGTCATGGCACTCGAGCGCGTACCTTCCGACATCCGCCGTGATGGCGGGGTCTCGCGGATGTCTGATCCCGAGATGATTCAGGGCATCCAGGCCACCGTCTCGATCCCGGTGATGGCCAAGGCCCGCATCGGCCATTTCGCCGAGGCACAGATCCTGCAGGCGCTCGGCGTCGACTACATCGACGAGTCCGAAGTGCTGACACCGGCCGACGAGGCGCACCACATCGACAAGTGGGCGTTCACCGTGCCGTTCGTCTGCGGCGCCACCAACCTCGGTGAAGCGCTGCGCCGCATCAGCGAAGGTGCGTGCATGATCCGCTCGAAGGGCGAAGCCGGCACCGGCAACGTCGTCGAGGCGGTGCGGCACCTGCGTTCGATCATGGGCGACATTCGCAAGATCGGTCAGGCTGACAACGCCGAACTGTTCGATTGGGCCAAGCAACTCCAGGCGCCGCTGCCGCTCGTGCAGGAGATCGCCGAGACCGGCGAGCTCCCGGTTCCCATGTTCTGTGCCGGTGGTATTGCCACGCCGGCCGATGCGTCGCTCGTGATGCAGCTCGGGGCTCAGGCGGTCTTCGTTGGTTCGGGCATCTTCAAGAGCGATGAGCCCGCCAAGATGGCCACGGCCATTGTCGAAGCGGCCACCCACTTCCAGGATCCCGAGATTCTGGTGAAGGTCTCCACCGGCCTCGGCGATGCGATGAAGGGTCTCGAGATCGCGACCCTCGAGACGAAGCTGGCCGAGCGGGGTTGGTAACTCCCACGGTCGGCGTTCTGGCCCTCCAGGGCGCCTTTGCGGCTCACGCCGCGATCCTCGAGTCGCTCGGGGCCAACACAGTGGAAGTACGCACGAGTGAGCAGCTCGCCGACGTCGACGCGCTCGTCGTGCCCGGCGGCGAGTCCACCACCATGTCGATGCTGCTCGAACGCTCAGCCATGCTCGAACCATTGCGACAACGGATGGCCGATGGCCTTCCCACATTCGGCACCTGTGCGGGGATGATCCTTCTCGCAACCGAGATCAGTGATGGTCGCCCCGATCAGCATGCGCTGGGCGCGGTCGATATTTCTGTCACCCGAAACGGCTATGGCCGCCAGATCGACTCCTTCGAGTCCGACCTCGATGTGGTCGGCCTCGATGCGCCGTTCCACGCGGTCTTCATACGTGCACCCCTGGTTGGTCGCAGCGGCCCCGCCGTCGAAGTGCTGGCCTCGGTCGACGGCGATCCGGTGCTGTGTCGCCAGGGCAATGTGCTCGTGTCGGCGTTTCATCCGGAGCTCTCCGACGATGATCGCATTCACCGACAGTGGATCGAGAGCCTCGACCTCTGAGAGGCTGGCCCGATGGAGGGTCGACTTCCCACACAGCTCCGGCTCGAGATGTGGAACGCATCGGCGGCGCCCGGGCCGACCGATGAGGACGCTCGCCGCGCCGTCTTCGCCAACGCCCACCGCGACCGCACCGATCTGCCCCGAACGCTGCCTGATTTCGACGTGCTCGTGGTGGTGGAGGATCCAAGCGGCCCTGCTCCCGACGTCGCCGATGGTCTGGTCGACGCATTCACGTTCGAACGCACGCCTCGACCCGGTCAGGGTTCGTTGACCGACGAAGCGACCAACGGTCTTCAGTTGGTGCTGATCAGCCCGAAGCACCCGGAAGCCGCCCAATCCCTGCGCGATTGGGCGGACTTCGTTCACATTCGCCATATCGCCGAAGCCGCGGTGCCCGGGTTTCGGATGATCACGCCCTACGTGAACGCCTCAGCCGTCGGACCGCGCTTCCTGCACTTCTACGAGATGCACACCGACGACCCCGAGGCCGCGTTCCTCGACATGACCCCTCGGGTGGCCGAACGCCTCGGCGGTACGGAGTCCGACGCGTTCGCCGATTGGGCGTGGCACAGCGAGCTCCGCATCGACTACGTCAACACGTTCCAGCGTCTTCGCTGACCCACACCAACGCCTGACCGCTACATTCAGTTCCATGAGTGGTCATTCCAAGTGGGCGACGATCAAGCACAAGAAGGGCGCAGCCGACGCCAAGCGCGGCAAGCTCTTCGCCAAGCTGATCAAGCAGGTCGAGGTGGCGGCCCGCACCGGCGGCGGCGATCTCGAGTCGAATCCGACGCTTCGCACCATGTTCCAAAAGGCGCGCGACAACAGCGTGCCGCTCGACACCATCGAGCGAGCAGTCAAGCGGGGTACCGGCGAGCTCGAAGGCGTGAACTACGAGACCGTCACCTACGAGGGCTATGCCCCGGGTGGTGTCGCGCTGCTGATCGAGTGTCTCACCGACAATCGCAACCGCACCTCGGGAGACATTCGTTCGACGCTGTCGAAGAACGGTGGCTCACTCGCCGAGCCGGGCGCTGTTGCCTGGCAGTTCGAGCGCAAGGGAGTCGTGCTGGTATCGACCTCAGTCGAGGAAGACGAACTCATGCTCGCGGCGCTCGATGCCGGGGCCGAGGATCTCGTCGATGAGGGTGAGATGTGGCGGGTCACCACACCGCCGACCGATCTCAACACTGTCCGCGATGCGCTCGACGAAGCCGGAATCGTGGTGGCGTCGGCCGACCTCGTGATGTTGCCCTCGTCCACTGTTGAGATGACCGAGGTGAGCGACGTGAAGAAGCTCATCAACCTGATGGACCTCCTCGACGACCTCGACGACGTGCAAGACGTCCACGGCAACATGGACGCACCCGACGATGTGATGGAAGCCGCACAGCAGTAGCGGCGCCTCCGCAATCGAGGCTGGAGAGTCAGGGCGCGTCGTCGTCGACGATCGCTCCGAACCCGAGCCCCCAGAATCCGCCGATCCTTGCGTTGGTCGGTTTCTGGAAGCTGACTACGACGAGCTCGCTGCCCTCCGCCGTCTGGTCGCCGATCACCGGGACCCGCACCGTGGCCGTCGTGTCGAACGGCTCGAAGACGACGGTGCCCGACGTGACGGAGTAGTCGAGCCCCGGGTCGGCTCGTAGGCCTGGGTCCCACGACGGTTCGAAGATGGTCGACCACGGGACCTCGATGGTCTC
>CALKOE010000392.1 GCA_938091985.1 uncultured Acidimicrobiales bacterium
AGTCGAGTAGCGCGGCGTCTCGCGTCGCACCCGACCACCCCGCCACTCGCCGAGCCGCTGATCGGCCAGCGCCTCCATGTAGGCGCGCCGCATTGCCAGCGACGACGCCTTCTCCCACAACGACTCGAAGCCGCGCTCCTCGAGAGCAGGGGCCAGCTCGGCCATCGGCATCGCGTCCGCGGTAGGGAAAATCGTGGCGCCGAAAAGCATCGGGTGTCTCCGTCTTGAATCGTGAGAGTGGGCTACGCGACGTCGACCGTCGCGCTCGCCACCTTCTCACTGACAACACGACTCGATCCACCCGGCTTCATCGATACGCCGTAGAGACAGTCGGCCGCCTCCATGGTGCGCTTCTGGTGGCTGACCAGCAGCAGCTGGGCATCGGCCCGGAACTCCTCGACGAGCGACAGGAACCGGTGGAGGTTCACATCATCGAGCGCCGCCTCGACCTCGTCCATCACGTAGAACGGCGATGGCCGGCTACGGAAGACGGCGAACAGGAACGCCAGTGCGGTGAGCGTGCGCTCGCCGCCGCTGAGCAGCGAGAGCTTGCGAACGTTCTTGCCAGACGGGCGGGCGCTGATCTCGATGCCGGTGTTGAGCAGATCTTCCGGCGTCGTGAGAGCCAGCGAACCCTGGCCGCCGGGGAAGAGGGTCTCGAACAGCTGTTGGAAGTTCACGGCCACGTCGGCAAACGCCGACGCAAACACGGTGACGATCTCCTCGTCGATCGAGGCGATCACCTTCGACAGCTCGCGGCGTGTGCCGCGGATGTCGTCGAGCTGTCCTTGCAGGAACGAATGACGCTCCTGCAGCGACTGGTATTCCTCGAGCGCCAAGGGGTTGACCGGTCCCATGATCTCGAGCTCAGACTCGAGCTGCGAGAGTCGCCGGGCCGGCTCCATCCCGTCGTCGAGCGGCGGGCACTCGGCCGACACCGCAACATCGGGGGCCAGATCGTGTTCGGCCCGAAGCCGTTCGACCGCGCCCTGGAGCTTCGTGCGTAGTTCGGCCTCTTCGACCTCGGCCCGCGCCGACTGGATACGCAGGTTTTCGAGCTGCTTCTCGGCCTCGGACTTGGCCCGACGAAGACCGTCGAGTTCACGGGTGACCTGCTGCGCAGCCTCGGACTGACGACGACGACGCTCGCGCACATCGCCGAGTCGACTGTCGACCACGGTGGTTCGGGTCGCGACCGCGGCGGCCAGCGCCTCGAGGACGGCGGCCTTGCGGTCGAGCATTTCACGTTGTTCGCCGGCGGCCGCTCGTTCGACCACATCGCGCTCAAGCCGCTCGTTGATCTCGGCCAACCGGGAGGTCAGGAACGTTTGGCGCTCCTCCAAGCCGGCGCTGCGTACGTCGATGTCGGTGCGCAGCGATCCGACACTGGCGGCACGGGCCTCGATGTCAGAACGAGCCGCAGCGAGCCGGCGTCCCTTCTCGAGCGACTCGTTTTCGTCGGCTTCGAGCAACGGCAGTGAGGTCTCGAGTTCTTCGATACGAGCGGACTCGCGCTCGACTCGCACCGTGAGCTCCTCGAAGCGACCCTGCAGGGCATCAGCTTCGGTGACGATGTCGCGACGGTCGGCTTCGATGCGCTGCAACGCGTCGGCCGCGGCGGTGAGACCGGAGTCGATCGCATCGAGGCGCTGGGCCAACTGGGCCGCTGCCGCCACTCGACCCTCGAGCGCTTCACGAGCCGAGGCAACCGCACGGTCGGCCTGCTCGCACTCGGCACCCGTGGAGGCAGCCTTTTCGGTGGCCTCTTCCAGCGCCGCGCCGGTGGCGCCCGAGCCGCTGGCACCAATACGCCAGCCGTCGGGACCGAACCGGTCACCGGTCTTGGTGACCACGGTGCGGGACGGATCGGCAGCCACGGCGTCGGCCGCGGCCCGCCAATCTCCGTCGACCACACCGACGTGGCCGATGAGCGCATCGAGCAGCTCATCGACCCCGGGCTGGGTCCCTCGGACGCGGGTACGAATGGAGGCCCCTCCAGCGTCACTCCGACGCACCGCGCCTCCGAGGGCCAGCACGGCCCCGGTGGAATCGCCTTCACTGAGCCGGTCGAGCGAACGTCGAGCGGTGTCGGGATCACGCACGATCACCGCACCCAGCGCTTCGCCGGCCGCCGACTCGAACGCGGCCTCCCAACCAGGCTCGACTGCGACGAGGTCGAGCAGTGTGCCGAGCACACCGTCGACATCGGCCAGTCGAGCAGCCCCAGCCTCGGCCCGCGCTTCGTCGAGCGCCAAGGTGAGCGCCTCGGCCCGCGCCACCCAACGGTGGTGCTCGGCTTCGGAATCGGCCTGCGCTGCGACCAGCGACGCGACGACATCTTCCGCAGCGACGCGCGCCGACTCGGCCGCCTCCATCGCAGCGACGAGCGGCTCCTCTTCGTCGTGGAGCGCGCCGAGTTCGTTGCGACGCTCGCCGGCATCGCGGCCGAGCGCTGTGCGTCGGTCGCCGAGATCGGTGAGACGGGTCTGGAGCCGGCTGGTTTCGCTCGCTCCACGCTCGGTCGATGCCTTGAGCGCACCGAGTTCGCCGCGCACTTCGGCCGCCTGGCCGGTGGGCACCGGCACACCGTCGCCCCACTCTTCTTCGAAGCTGGCTCGGTCCTGCGCAAGTTCAGCGGCCTCAGACGTGAGGCGCTCCGTTTCAGGGGCCAGCTCCGAAAGCTCTGCTTCGACACGAATGAGGTCGTCGCTCAAACGAGCGGCTTCGGCCTCGAGGTTGGCGATGACACCGCGGTCGGTGAACGCCGCCCGTTCGCGATCGACGCCGCGCCGCCGTTCGGCGAGCACGGCGGAGAGGCCGCGGGCCCGCTCTCGCATCGACTCGAGCCGCACGAGCGCGTCGCCGAGGTCGTCGCCACCGTGGGCGGCGAGGCGCTGCTCGTTGGCCGAGACCTCGGCACTCAGACGCTCGAGCTCTGCCTTCGTGGTGGACTCGCGTTCGCCACGAGTGCTGCGTAGTTCGGACACAGTCTGGAGCTTGATGCGCAGATCGTGGATCTCTTGTCCGGCGAGATGGATCC
>CALKOE010000393.1 GCA_938091985.1 uncultured Acidimicrobiales bacterium
GCGTGGCACTCGAGCGGCGTGGCGAGGTTGCGCACGCAGCAGTGACCCTTCGCCATGAACTCTTCGATCAGAGCGGAATCGAGCGGGAACGGCTCGTCGAGGCTGGGGAGCGACACGTCGCGCATGTTAAACGTGGCGCATACAGAAGCTTGCCTGGTCGAGAGCTGATCAGGGGGCGAGTGGTCGCCCGAACGGAAGCGACTCCTGCCATGTCGACAGGAAGCTCTCGGCCTCGAAGCATGCGGCCAGGAACGGACCGTCGTCGTGGCTTTTGAACTCGGCGGTCATGTCGCTGATGTCTTCGTTGATCCCGGCGAGGATCTCGGCTTCGGTGCGGTTGGCGTCGCCCCAGAGGGCGAGTGTGCCACCGGCCAACGAGAGGAAGTCGGGCGGCACGGCGACGCCGGAACGGCGCAGCACGGCGAGGGCTCGGGCCGTCAGCGGCACGCGGCCTGAGGCGACGACCGCGCTGGCCTCGCTCATCTGCGCGGCGACTTCGTGGTTGACCACGCCCATCTTGGAGCCGACGAACCAGACGTCGGCGCCCGATCCGAAGATCGACATCGGATGTCCGACCTCGCCGAGATCGTTGACGAGCTCGTCGCCCTTGGAGCCCCAGCCTTCGAGCAGGTCCTGAGCCGAGAATCCGTCGGGGTTGGTGACGGCTCCAACCGTGGTAGCGATCGAGGTGACGGTGCCGCCTCGTTCGATCACGGCGGCGGCGAGCGCGGCTCCGGTCGCGCCGAAGCCCTCGATGGCGATGCTCTTTCCACCGAGTCCCGATGCGGTGTGGTGGGCGGCGACCGCCGCGCTGAGGCCGTCGCACTGATCGATGAAGCTCGGGTTGGTGCCGGCGAGGCGGGCGGTGTCGCGTTCGTCGGCGTCACGAAGCGGCGCGAGGTCGAGCTCGCTGACGCCCTTGGCCGCGTCGGGCAGGTAGGTGCTGTCGGCGACCAAGTCGGCGGCCTCGCCGACGAACGCCGTGATCGCTGCGTCTCGTTCGGGTCCCTCGGCGCTGATGCCAGCTGAGGCACCGCCTCGTTTCATGCCGAGGATGGCATAGGTGTAGGTCTGCGAACGCGCCAGATCCTTCGCCCCGCCCTGAAGGACCTTCTTGGCCCAGCGGACCGGGCCGCTGCTGGCCTCAGCGTTGTCGAGGTCGATGGCGACGAAGGCGTCGGTCGTCGTGAACTTGTGGATGCGCACGGTCGGAGCGTAGGTGACGCGTGAGTGCCGCGACGGATCCGGTCAGCTGCCCTCGTGCCAGGTCTTGATCACCTTGGCGGGTACGCCGGCAGCGACGCCGTAGTCCGGCACGTCGCGGTGAACCACCGCCCCGGCTGCGACCACTGCCTGGCGACCGATTGTGACGCCGGGAAGCACGACGGCGCCGTGTCCGAGCCAGCTTCCGTTGCCGATCTTCACCGGCTGCGCGTCGCCGACCTGGCGACCGATCGGCGTGTCCGGGTCGTCCATGCCGTGGTTGGCATCGGTGACGAACACGTCCTGTCCGAACCACACGTCGTCGCCGATCTCGACCGATTCGTGTGCGCTGATGCCCGAACGCAGCCCGATGACGCAGCGCTCGCCGATGACGAGCGCCCGCGGCGGGGTGAGGTGTTCAGAGCCGGGGTAGCCCGCACTCAGCGTCGCCCATGGTGCGACCAGCGTGCCGGCCCCGACGTGGATGGCGTGTTCTCCGACCAGCGCACCAGACGGGAAGGCAATCACACAGCCTTCGCCGAGACTCCCGAAGCGCTCGCTACGCGCCGAATCCGGATGGATTGCGCCGCGAGACTGCACGAAGTACCACCCTCGATGGACACTCTCACCGACCGCTCGGTGCAGTCGGCGTCGGAAACCCTTTGGAGCTGGCACGAGCCGGAGCGTAGGTCAGGGTGTGTCGCCGAGCAGATATCGCGGACCGGCACCGTGGGCGGCCGCGCGGTCATCAGCGTTGTAGAGGTGACACACCTCGAGTGAAAGGCATCCGCACCCAATGCATCCGGTGAGCCGCTCTCGGAGTACGCCAAGTCGTTGTATCCGATCGTCGAGATCGGCCGCGAAGTTGACACTGAGCCGCTCCCAGTCGCCGACTGTCGGCGCGGCTTCGGCGGGCAGCGCGTCCAGTTGGAGCTTGATCTCGTCGAGTCGATAGCCGAGTTGCTGGGCGATGAGAACGAACGAGAGTCGTCGAATGGTCGACCGGTGAAACAGCCGGTGTCCCGCGGGGGTTCGCTGAGGACGGACCAGCCCCTTGTCCTCGTAGAACCGGATGGCCGATGTTGCGAGACCGGTTCGCTCGGCGACCTCGCCGATGGTCAGGTCTTCGCGAGGGTGGGAGAGATTCATGCTTGACTTCAACCTTACTTGAAGAATTACACCGATACCCATGGGATCCACCGAGACCGCACTCACCTACGACGACGCGCTGGCCGTCTTCCTCACTGCTGACGCGAGCTACGCCGGGGGGCTCGCCAATCACGGCCCGATGGCCGTGGAAGCCCTGGTGTCGATCGGGGTGCCCACATCGATCGCTTCATTCGTGGAGCACTATCGGCACCGCCTGGAGCCGGCGACCCACATCGTGGAACCGGCGCCGGTCGACTGGCAGGCGTGGTTGGCCCCTCAGTTGGTGCAGCTCGTCCCCCACGCCGCGAACCTGGCCGGGCACGGGCTACTTCGAGTGGCCCATGCCGTTCGCGGAATAGAACGGGCCGAGGCCACGGGCGCGGCGTCGCTGAACCAGCGACACGAGCTCGCCGCAGCGGTGGAGTACTGGCGAAGCGGCGGCGCCGGGCTCCCGAGCCCCGTAGCACTCACTGGGGCCGTCCCGATCTCGGAGTGGCTGGGCACGGTCGAGCACCTACCTCCAGCCGAGCGAGCGGACGGCCTCCTCACGCTGACCCTGGCCGCTGCGGCCGACACCCCCGGCTTCGTGAACGGAGTCGAGCGGGTAGCGGCGTCGGCGAATCCGGCAGCCACCCTCGACCTCGTCGGGCTGGCGGCAGCCGACGCCTTTGCTCGCAATCAGGCGACGTCAGCGTTCGCGCTCCTTCATGGCGCGACGGTGTCGAACATGGCCCGTGTGTTGCTGGCGCACCTCGACGAAGCGGGGCAGCGTCGGCTGGAGTCCGCGGTGGTCGGCTTCGTCGCCGCCGCCGTGATCGGCTTCGACGACGGACCGGGCGCGGCCGCGCGCACGGAAGACAGCGGCGACCTCGATGTCGAAGGACTCGCTCAGGCGGCAGCGGCGACCAACGAGGATCACACCATCAAGTTCGCCGACGCATGCCTCGGCCTCGCGAAACGCACGGGAAGCCGGCGACCGTTGGGCGCGCTGCACCAGCAGATCACGCGCCCTTACGGCCTGTAGCCTTCACCTGCTCACCGGGCGAGCGGCCGACGATCAGTCGATGATCTCGATCGCGAACTCGGGGCAGTTGTCGGCCGCGAGGCGGGCCTTCTCCTCGAGCTCGGCGGGCACGTCGCCCTCGACGAGGAGGATTGCGTAGCCCTCGTCGTCGGTGTCGAACAGCTCGGGTGCGAGCATGTAGCAGCGGTTGTGGCCCTGGCAGGCGTCGCGGTCGTACTTGATCTTCACGGTCGGCACTCTATTCCACTGTGGTCAGCTGGTGATGCGGATGGACATCGCACGAGGTCCGCGTACCTGGCCGGTCGACCATGTGACGCTCTCGGGGTCGGCGAGCTCGAAGTCGGGGAAGGCATCCATCCACTCTTCGATGGCGACGCGCATTTCCATCCGGGCGAGGTTTGAACCGACGCAACGGTGGATACCGAGACCGAAGGCGGTGTGGCGGTTGCGCTGACGGTCGATCACGAACTCGTCGGCGTTGTCGAATGCTTCGGGGTCGCGGTTGGCCGAGGGGAAGGGCAGCAGCGTCCAGTCGCCTTCCTTCATCGGGCAGCCGCCGACCTCGACGTCTTCGGCGACCAGGCGGGCCATCGTGACGGGCGCATAGAAGCGGAGGAACTCTTCGAGGGCAAACGGTCGGACTTCGGGGTCGGTCAGCCAACGCTTGCGGTCGACGGGGTTCTGGGCCAGGTGCCAGATGCTCGACCCGATACCGGACCAGGTGGTGTCGATGCCCGCGATGATGAGGAGTGCGATCGTGCCGAAGATGTGTCGATCCTCGAGGGCCATTCCCTCGACGTCGGCGTTGCACAGATAGCTGATCAGGTCGTCGCCCAGGTTCTCGCGGCGTTCGATGATCTTCCTGCTGAGGTAGGCCTCGAGGGTGTCTTCGTAGTCGAGTACCTGGTTCTGACCGGGCTCTTCCATGATGCGATGAATGAAGACACGGAACTTGTCGCCGTCTTCGCGGGGGAGATCGAGCATGTCGGCGATGACCCGGACGGGGATGTGCTGCGCGTAGTCGGCCGCTCCGTCGACGAGGTCGGTTCCGGACGCCTTGATCTCTGCGATGAGTTCGCGACATGTGGCTCGGGCGGTCGCTTCCCAACCGTCGATGGCCTTGGGCGAGAAGAACTGGAGCAGCAGTCCGCGGGCGATGGCGTGGAAGGGCGGGTCGGATGTGATCGGTGGGGCGTAGCCCATCGGCCGCGGCACATCGGGGCGCCAGTCGGTGACGATGATCCCTTGTGACGAGAAGTTGTCGGTGTCTTTCGCGATGCGAGCGACGTCTTCGTGGCGGGTCGGCAACCACGCACCGCCGAAGCGCTCGGTGTGGGCCACGGGGCAGGTTTCGCGGAGCTCGTCCCAGATCTCGGGCGCCGAGGCGGCGTAGTCCGGATGCGTGTGGTCGAAATCGGTCGCCCAGTCGGTGACTGGGGGGCGTGGGACATCAGGCATGGGGACTCCCGAGGAGGGGCGGTTTACGGCGTAAGTCTACGCACTCAATATCGGCAGAAGTCCAGCAGTCGTGACGCTTTTCACCTATGGCCTGGTCAGGGCTGTTCGAGGAGTCCCTCGTAGGGGTCGCTGGGATTGCGTCCGGCATGAAGATCGTCGAAACGACGACTCGCCGCCGGCAGGGTGAGTTCGTGGGTGAGCACCCAGAATTCGTCGTTCACGACGGCGTCGTGGACTCGGTCGGCCACGGTCGCAGTGGGGATGCCCATGAGCCCGATGATCTCGCGCAGTGGCGCCATGGTTGCGGCCGCGCTGGCCGACATCTCGGCCCCATCGGTGCGATTCCGTTCGCTCTCGAAGATCTTCGTGTCGACCAGGTTCGGGCACAGCACGCTGACGCCAACGCCCTGCGGGTGGGTCTCACGCCAGAGCGACTCGCTCATTCCGAGCACCGCGTGTTTGGTCGCGCAATAGAGGCCGAGTGCGGGGTTGGTGACGAGGCCGGCCTCGCTCGCGGTGTTGACGATGTGACCCTCACCCTGTTCGAGCATCAGGGGCACGAACGCGGTGACGCCGTAGGCGACCCCGAGAATGTTGACGTCGACCGCCCAGCGCCAATCCGCCGGGGTGGTATCGGCCATCGGGCCGCCTGGGGCGACGCCGGCGTTGTTGCAGACAAGATGAACCGAGCCGTAGACCGACAGCGCCTGATCCCGAAGTGCCTCGACGGCGTCGCTGTCTCGGACGTCGGTGAGCACGCCGAGCACACTGGCGCCGTCTGACTCGAGCCGGGTTGCTTCTCGGGCCAACGTCTCCTCTTCGACGTCGGCCATCACGACGGTCATCCCCGCGGCGACGAACCGTTCGGTGAGTGCGAGACCGATTCCTGAAGCGGCACCGGTGATGACCGCAGTGCGGCCGGCGAGATCCTGCATGGCTTCCTCCTGATCGAGGGCCGAAACTAGATCGCCGGCCGGCTCTTGCGCGAAAGCCAGGCTGCGAGCCCGAGGACGAAGCCGAGCACACCGACGAAGATGAAGGCCTCGGGGAACAGCGACGAATTGGGGTCGCCGAGCTGCTTGCGGATGTCGACAGCCGACGGTGGGCCGGCATCGTTCGGTGGCGCCGACGATGCGTCGAAGTCGAGCTCGGCCACGGTTTCGATCGCTCGGGTGCTGGTGCAGGACCGCGCCGCGTAGAACCCGTCCTCGACGCCCCAAACGGTGGAGTTCGACTCGCTGCTGCCGTAGACGATGTAGAGCTCGTCGGCGAGGAAGTCGAAGCCGCAGGAGGCCGACGATTCGGGGGTGACGATCCCCTGCAACCGGTCGACGTCGCCCTTGAACACATCGCTGACGTCGAGAATCGCGACCTTGACCGGCTCGCCTACTCGGGCGGGCTGAATGCGATCGAGCTGACCGATGAACACAGCGTCGGCGAAGTCGAATGCGGCCGCGTCGTCGATCTCGCCACTGCAGCTGCAGGCCCCGGCGGGTGAGGCCGCCACGAGAAGGGTGGCGGTTGCGATCAAGGTCCACAATGTGAAGGTGGCGAGGATTCGGCGCATCAGGTCTCCCTGCTCTTCTTGGCGATACGTGACGCGACGAACGCGCCGATGATTCCCACGGCGATGAAGCCGATCACGAGCACGCTGCCGCCGGTGAAGGGCTCCGCGAGATCATCGGCGGCTGTGGTGGGGGCCACAAGCGTCGTCGTGGGAGCCGCCGGGTCGGCGATGGGGGCGACCGACTCGATGGGTGGATCGAGATCCAGCGCGTCGGGCAGGGCCGCTCGGGTCCCGCCGCAGAGACTGGCGGTCAGTTCGCCGATCGGATAGCCCGGCCCGGCATTGTCGGCATTGATCCAGTTCGCGAACACGAAGAACGTCCCGGATTTCGGTATCTCGAGACCGCAGCTCGCCCCGCTGTTGGCCGAGTAGATCGCCGTTGTCTGGCGGGTACTGCCCTTGTAGACGCCGTCGACCGCAAAGGTCCACACGGCGGGATCCAGTGAGCTGATCAAGCCGTCGCCATCGGGGTCCTCGTCGAACACGTGGGAGCGCAGCTCGCCCACGAACACCACGTCAGCGTTGTCGAAGGCGATCTGGTCGGACGTCCCCGCGCAGCTGCAGGCGCCGGCCGTCGGCGTCGACAGCACAAACACCGTCGACATGATCGCCGCGGCAACGAGCAACCGAGCCAGGCGCAACTCAGGTGCCTTCGGCAATGAGCTTGTCGAGGCGGAGCTCGGGTTGGTCTGTTTCCAGACGCTGCAGCCAATAGGGGCTCTCGAAGAGCGCAAGCAGTTCGCCGTCGGATCGATGGGCGACGGTCACGCCGCTCATCCCGCGGAGTTTGTCGGCTGATTCCTGGTCGGTCGCCCGAGCGACCGACCATGTGCACGGGACCATCTCGACGGGCGAGCCGAACTCGTTTTCGAGCCGATGTTGGGCGACCTCGAACTGCAGCGGGCCGACGGCGGCGAGAATCGGCGCTTGATCCCCCACGTCGGGCTCGCGCAGCACTTGGACCACGCCTTCTTCGTCGAGCTGGTTGATGCCGCTGCGAAACTGCTTCGACTTCGATGTGTCGAGCGTGCGCACCACGCGGAAGTGAGCCGGGGCAAACGCTGGCATCTCAGGCCAGAGGACGGGCTCGTCGACCCACACTGCGTCGCCCACTCGGAATTCGTTGGCGTTGACCAGGCCGACCACATCGCCGGGCCAGGCTTCGTCGACGGTTTCGCGGTCTTGGCCGCTGACGGACTGGGCGTACTTCGTGGCGAACGGTTTGCCCGTGGGGCCGTGGGTGACCACCATGCCCCGCTCAAAGCGGCCGGAGCAGACCCGCATGAAGGCCACTCGGTCTCGATGGTTCTTGTCGGTGTTGGCCTGGACCTTGAAGACAAGCCCCGAGAACGGCGACTCGAGCGAACGAGGATTGCCGTCGCGATCCTTCTGCGGACTCGGCGAGGGCACGAGATCGACCATCGCATCGAGGATCAGCCTCACGCCGAAGTTGGTGAGCGCAGAGCCGAAGAACACCGGCGACAGTTCGCCTGCCTCGAAACGCTTCTGGTCGAAGACGCGGCCGATGGTGTCGAGAAGCTCGATGCCTTCCTCGGCCTCGACCCAGAGCTTGCCCTCTTCTTCTGCCGCACGGGCTCGGTCGACGATCTCTTCGGGTGCTTCGGTCGCGCCGCGGGCGGTGCGGGTGTAGCGGACGAACTCGTTCTTCTGGCGATCGATCACGCCGCGGAACTTGTCGCCATCGCCGACCGGCCACGAGATGGGCACTGGCTCGAGCACGAGCTGCTCTTCGATCTCGTCGAGCAATTCGAGCGGATCGAGGCTCGGGCGGTCCCACTTGTTGATGAAGGTGACGATCGGGATCTCGCGGTCGCGGCAGACCTCGAAGAGCTTTCGGGTCTGCGCCTCGATGCCCTTCGAGCCGTCGAGCACCATGATCGCGGCGTCGGTGGCCGCGAGCACGCGGTAGGTGTCTTCGGAGAAATCGCGGTGACCAGGCGTGTCGAGCAGGTTGAGCACGTGGTCGCGGTAAGGGAACTGCAGCACGGTCGAGGTGATCGAGATGCCGCGCTGCTGTTCGAGCTCCATCCAGTCGGAAGTGGCCGACCGGCGGTCGCCCTTGGCCTTCACCGATCCGGCACCGGTGGTCAGCGCACCGCCGTAGAGAAGGAACTTCTCGGTGAGGGTGGTCTTGCCCGCATCAGGGTGCGAAATGATCGCGAAGGTGCGGCGACGCGCGGCTTCGGAGCGGGGATCGGCCATGCAACCAGGCTAGAGGGGCGCAGGCAGGCTGGCAGCGGTCGCGCGTAGGGTCTCGCAGATGGGGTTGCTCGTTACGGTCGGGTTCGGCGTGTTCATGGCAGCGTTGGCGCTGTGGCCTCGGTTCCTGCGGGCTGATGTCCGGGGACGAGTGGCAAGTGTCGGGATGGGCCATTCGCCCGACGGCGTGCCGATGAAGGCGGGCGACGGAATTCGTCAGATCTCCATCGAGGGCGAGATCACCGCGAAAGTGATCGAAGCGTCGCTTCGTGACGAGGGGCTCACCGTGCAACTCCACAGCTCGAGCGCGGGCGGGTTCGGCGGCATTGCCTCGGCCTACTTCCTCCTCTACCGAGAAGAGAACGAGCCCCGAGTCCTGCAAGCCATGGCCGACCTCGGGCGGTAGCTGCTGCGCCTCTAGAAGACCGCTCTCACCACGAGCACGATCGCCAGGATCAGCGCAATCGATCCGAACAGGATGAGCGTCTGTGAATGGCTGCGCATGTCGAGCATTCGTCAGGTGTCTCTCTCGACGACATAGTCGGCCAACACACGAAGAGCCTCCCGGCTCCCGTGGTGGTCGGGCAATGCGTCGATCGCGTGGAGTGCGGTGGCGAGGAGCTGCTCGGTCTCGGCTTCTGAAGCGGCGACGGCCCCGGTGTCGACCATCACCTGCTGTATCGCTTCGATGTCGTCGGTGCCGATCTCGCTACCGACCTTGTCGAGCACCTCGAGCTGGGACGGACTAGCGGCCTCTCGAGCGAGCGCGAGCAGCACCGTGGGCTTGCCCTCGGTGAGATCGTCGCCCACTGGCTTTCCTGTGCGCTCACTGTCGCCGAAGGCGCCGAGCATGTCGTCGCGTAGCTGGAATGCGATGCCGAGCGGCATGCCGTGGGCGGCCAGGTCGTCGGCCAGATCGGGTCGCCCGGCGAGCGCGGCGCCGAGCTGGAGGGGCCGCACGATCGTGTAGCCGGCGGTCTTGTTGCGCATGATCGTGCGCGCCTCTTCCGCGGTGACGGCGCCCCGCACGGTGCCGAGCACGTCGAGGTATTGCCCCATGTTGAGCTCGGTGCGCAGCGTGTCCCAGATGTGGCGAACCTCGGGTGGGGCATTGCCCACACAACGATCGGCCATCACCATCGCGATGTCGCCCACGAGGATTGCGGCCGCTTCGCCGAATCGACGGTCTTCGCCCTGCCAACCACCTTCGTGGTGACGTTCGATGAAACGGGCCCAGACCGTCGGCGAGCCGCGGCGGGTGGGTGAGCCATCCATGACGTCGTCGTGAACCAGGGCGAATGCGTGGAGCAGTTCGAGGGCACAGCCGAGGCCCATGGCATCGTCGGATGCCGGGTCGCCGCCCCCTGTCACCCATCCCCAATGGCAGTAGCCGGGGCGAATGCGCTTGCCCCCGCCGGCTACGAAGTCGGCGAGGTCGGCCAGCGGCACGTCGACCGCTGGATCGAGCCGGCGCCAGGTGGCGCGCTCGTCGGTGAAGACCTGGACCAACGCGGCATCGACGCGAGCGGCAACATCGAGCAGCTGGGGTGGCGCGTCGCTCACTCGTCGCCCAGGTCGAGGGTGATGTCGTCGTCCGTTTCGAGGGCGATCTCGGGCGGCTCGGCTGCATCGAGCGAGGCAACGACCTTCTCGACCTGAACCCGGGCAGCACCGATGCGGTCGCGGCACAGGGTGATCAGGGTCGACGCGCGCTCGACCCGCGAGGCCAAGACGTCGACGTCGAGATCATCGTCTTCGAGATCGTCGAGGATCGACTCCAACTCGGCCATGGCATCGGCGTAGCCGATCTCTGCGTCGCTCATTCTGCTTGCTCCGGGTGGGGTCGGGCCTCGGTCGGCTCGACTTGGGTGATGGTACTGCTGGCACTTCCGTCGGCGACCCTTGTGGTGATGGTGGTGCCAAGTGCGAGATCGGCCACCGAGCGCACCACCGCGCCGTCGTCGGTTCGGGTGATCGACCAGCCGCGCGCCAGCGCGATGGCGGGATCGAGCGCCCGCACGCGTGCCTCGACGAGGCCGATGCGGTCTTCGGCCCGCCGCAACGCATGGCGACGGGCGACGTCGATGCGGGCGACGGCGAGGTCGAGCTGGGCGCGGGCTCGTTGGTCGGCTCGTCGTGCGGCCCGGGCCAGCCGCTGAGAGTTGTGGGCGAGCCGCTCGTCGGCCCGATCGGCAGCGCCCAGGCTCGCGGCGATCACCCCGCGACGGGCGAGCTCGACACGATGATCGGCTCGTTCGACCGCCCGGCGCCCGCCAGCCACAACCTCTCGCTCGCACTCGGCGAGACGCGCCAGCCACTCGGCCACGCGAGACACCACGAGTTGGGCGGCGGCGGTGGGTGTGGTGGTGGCGGTGTGGGCGACTTCATCGGCGACGCTGCGGTCGATGTCGTGGCCAACCCCGGTGATGACCGGCACCGGCGAGGCGGCGATGGCACGGGCAACGAGCTCGTGGTCGAACGTGGCCAGGTCGGTTTTCGAACCGCCACCGCGAGCGACGATGATCACATCGACCTCTGCATGCGCGGCTGCTTCGATCGCGGCCGCGACCCCTGATTCTGCGCCGAGACCCTGGACCGGTGTGTCGACCTCGACCAGCGTGAACGCGAGCTCGCTGCGCTCGAACACTGTGGTGATGTCGGCATGGGCGGCGCTCCCGATCGAGGTGACGACGCCGACCCGAAGCGGCACGGCAGGAATCGAATTCCGAGCGTTGGCCCGCAGGATGCCGTCGGCCGAGAGGGCCGCCATGAGGGCGTCGCGCTCGGCCGCGAGGCGCCCGAGCGTGTAGGTGGGGTCGATGGCCGACATGCGGAACTGGATGCGCCCCTGAGGGGAATAGAAATCGACCATGCCCTGGATGCGGATACGCACGCCGTCGCTCATGCGGATGGGATCGCCGTGGCGCTTCAGCAGCCGGTTCACCCGGTCGCGGTTGTCGCGAAAGAGAACAACCGGCACGGTGGCGAGCGGCGCTGCGCCAGGCGAGTCGGATGGCTCGATGAGGTCGAAGTAGACGTGGCCGTTTCGCGAGCGGGTGATTCCGTTGATCTCGCCTTCGACCCACACGCCGTAGGGCATGGCCACCTCGAGCGCGGCGCGCACGACGGTGCCGAGCTCGCTGACGGTCAGTGTCTGGTCGTCCACGCCCGGAACCGTAGTGCGCGCCGGTGACACACCGATCAGCCCGGGCGGCTCACATCGCGGTGCGCTCGGCCCGTCCCGCGACCAGACCGGCGCCTACGAAGACCACCGCCGAGACGGCGAATGCCGTCGACAGGCTGGTCGCCGTAGCCAGCGCGCCGAGGAAGATGCCTCCGGCGATCTCGCCGGCCGAGCGGGCCTGGCTCAGAAACGACAGCACCGTCGCCCGGGCATCCGATTTGTCGTGGCGGTTGGCCAGCAGGATCACGAGGGGG
>CALKOE010000394.1 GCA_938091985.1 uncultured Acidimicrobiales bacterium
CGACCGTGGCATCCCCCCACCGCTCCTCGAGCAACGCCTCGCGGATTCCGTCGGCCGATTCACCCAGGAGGGCCGGATCGGTGCGGGCCACCACTTCGAGCGCCAACACGCGATGAAGGAGGTCGATGTCGTCGGCCAGGAAGATCGACGGAGGTTCGGTGTGAACGACCGCATAGGCGACCGACGACATCAGATCTTCTCGATGTCGCTCTCGGTCCAAAAGCCTGGGATGGGAAGCACCGCGCCGCCCTCGGCGTAGGCCCGAAGACGAGCCACGCCCGCCTTGTCGAACATCTCGACGGCATCGAAGACCTGATCGGGCCCGACGGCACGCAGCGCCTTGTCGCCCTCGCTGTTGGCTTTCGGCAAGTTGGAGGTGAGCACGAGAACCCGGCTGCGATCTTGAGGTTCGTCGGTGGCACGCAGCACATGGATGCGACCGAGGGTCTTCCACAACGTGTCGATGCGCATCAACCCGGGGCGGACGGTGGTGAATGCACCGGAGACATCGACGTAGAAGCGCCCGCCGTCGGCGTCCTCAACCAAGAAGTTGAACTGCACGCCGACCTTGGGGACCTTGACCGGCGACTTCACGATGACGAATCCGGCTTCCTCGACCAACACCTGTTCGGCGAGGTCGGCCGCCTTCTTGCCTTCACGGGTGGCCCGCGCCTGGAAGAACTCCTGGCGGTCGGCATCGTCGTCGGGCAGCTCGAAGAGCGGATCCTCCGCCTCGACTTCGACGCTGCGCAGGTGCGGCCGCGTGCGTTCGGCCTCCACTCGCTCGGTGGCGATCTCGCAGTATTCGGGGTCGAGGTCGAAACCGAACCCTCGACGGCCCGTGCGCTCGGCGGCAACCAGAGTGGACCCCGAACCAAGGAACGGGTCGAGAACGGCATCGCCCTCGTAGGTGTAGAGATCGATCAGTCGTCGCGGCAGCTCGACCGGGAACGGGGCCGGATGGCGCACTCGCTTGGCCGACTCAGGGCTGATCTTCCAGACATCGAGCGTCGCTTCCATGAAGTCGTCGGCCGACATCGTGCTGCGTCGATCCTTGGACTGGGCACGATCGAAGCGGCCCTTGCTGGCGACAATGACCCGTTCGGTCAGATCCCGCAGCACCGGATTGGTGGCCTTGCGGTAGGAGCCCCACGCAACCGAGCCGGTGGCCCCTTCGGCCTTCTGCCAGATGATCTCGCCACGAAGGAGCAGCCCGAGGTCGTCTTGCAGGATCGAGATGACATCCGCGCTCAGGCTTCGATACGGCTTGCGGCCGAGATTCGCGACATTGACCGCGATGCGTCCGCCGGGTTCGAGGACTTCCACGCACGAGGCGAAGACGTCGCGCAGCATCTGGAGATAGTCGAAGTAGGAGGTGGGAACGCTGGGCACCGAGCTGCGCGTGTCGGGGTCGCCGGTGACAGCAAGCTCGTATTCCTTGCCCACGAAATAGGGCGGCGACGTGGCCACAAGGGCAACCGAGTTGGCCGGCAACACCGACGAGATCTCTCGGCTGTCTCGATTGTGGATCGGACCGGTGGAGGCCGGAATTGGATTGACCGTGTCGTCGGCGCTGATCTCGGGCGCCGTGAACCGCTCGTAGAACGACGACGAGTCGTGGCTCTCGCGCTTGCCCACACCAAACGCGGTGGTGGCCGTCGACTTGCGTGTCTCTGACACGGCTTCTTGCTTTGACACTGGCTGTCTCCCGAACTTCCCGGTGATCCTACGGGTCACCCTAAGAAGGGGGTGTGACACCTAGCGGGGGAAGAGCTCCGCGAGCCGTTCTCGCACCAGCGGCTCCAGGGTGTTCCAGTCGTAGATCGAACCGCCGATCGATGCGGTGTCGTCGAGCGCGACCACAAAACGTTCGATCTCGGCGAGCGACGCCAGCGGCTCCGGTGGATCGGGCGGGTCGTCGACCCCGTCGAGGCCGCCGATGCCGCCGATGCCGTGAACGAGCGCCTCGGGGTCGCCCACGTTCTCTCGCAACCGCCGAGTCGACTCCTCGTGGTACGTGTATCCCTCGCCGTAACCCGACGAGTCGGAGCGGAACGACCAGTAGCTCATTGGCAACCACACGTCGTAGACGTCGGCGATCCGGGTCCACGGGAACCCCGGCCAGAACGACGTGTTGATCACCTCGGTCTGCACCGGCGGCGGCACGATCGCGCCCAGCGGAAGCTGACCGGTGGCGACATCGACCGAGTTCGACATCGATGTCAGGCGCAAGGACCGATCCTCGTCGGTGATCGGGTTGCCCGCCCGATCGGGACCGATCCATTCGATGTCGACCGCCACCCCGTCGAAGCGATGCCCGAGCACTTCGAACTCGGCCAGGGCGATCAGTCGGTCGTTGTCGCCCCGCTCGAATCGGGGCAGGTACCAGCCGACCACGTCGACGCCTTCGCGGTGCGCCGCCAGCACCATCTCGGTGAGCAGCCACGGATCGACAAGGCCTTCCGGGGTGCGGTCGTCGAGCCGGGCGGCTTGCAAGAAGACGGTGCGGACACCGAGATCGGCCATCTCCACCAAGTCCGAGGGCACGACCGTCGGCGTGTTGTACGCGGGGTCGAAGTCGAACACGTCAACCCACGTTCCGTAGCCGCGGTAGGGGTCGACGGTTCGCTCCGGAGGCGAGTCGACCGCGAGAGAAACGGAAACCGAGATCAGCTCTGCGGGCGCCGAGGTGACCACAATCGGTGCCGGATCCTCCACGACACTGTTGGCGACGTAGATCGCCCCGCCACCGACGAACGCCGCCATGACCAGCCACGCGCCCAGCCACAGCAGTCGAGTTTGTGTCATCAGGGCCGAATCGTAGATGAAACCCGACGCTCACCGCGTTTGCGAACCAGCCCCGACCTGGCATCCTGTCTGCAGGCGTTTCGTCGACATTCTCCGTAAGGAACTTTCTCTTGAGCTACAAGCCTGGTGACCGCGTTGTTTATCCCCATCACGGGGCAGCGGTGATCGAGAAGAAAGAGAAGCGCACCGCGTTCGGTGAGGAGAAGGAATACCTCGTCCTGCGCATGGCGCACGGCGAGATGACCCTCGCCGTCCCGGTCGACAAGGCAGAAGAGGTCGGCATGCGCTGGCCCATCTCCACCGAAGACGTCGAGGACCTCTTCGAGGTGCTCGCCAAGCGAGACGTGCGCGAGCCCGCCAACTGGTCACGCCGTTTCAAGAACCACCAGGAAAAGCTGAAGTCCGGCGACGTCTACCAGGTGGCCGAAGTGGTGCGAAACCTCGCCCTGCGCGATCAGGCCAAGGGCCTCTCCGCCGGCGAGAAGTCGCTCTACACGAAGGCCCGCAACGTGCTGGTCTCCGAACTCGCCTTCGCCCTCGACGTCGAAGAAGACCTCGCCATGGCCAAGGTCGACGGCGCCCTAGTCTGAGTCGAGCTGCTTCTTCAGCTCGCTGGCGATGTTGTCGCCGATGCCGGCGAAGGCCACCTGCAGTCCTCGGTCGAGCAGCCGTGCTGCGCCCTTCATCTGCACCTGAAGGT
>CALKOE010000395.1 GCA_938091985.1 uncultured Acidimicrobiales bacterium
AATCCACGACGAGGCGGAGATCCGCGGTCACCGACGCACCTACGTCGGTGCCCGTCCGGGTCGGATCGTGCGGGCTCTCACCGAGGCGGGATCCATGAACCCCGTCATCTTGCTCGACGAGATCGACAAGATCGGCAACGACTACCGCGGGGACCCCTCGGCCGCCTTGCTCGAGGTTCTCGATCCCGCCCAAAACGACACTTTTCGCGACCACTACCTCGAGGTCGATCTCGATCTGAGCGACGTCGTCTTCATCGCCACCGCCAACGAGATCGAGCGGCTCCCGGCTCCTTTGCTCGACCGCATGGAAGTGATTCCGTTGCGGGGCTACAGCGAGGACGAGAAGGTCGACATCGCCCGCGATCACCTCCTGCCGCGGCTCTACGAGCAGAACGCGGTGCGCCCCGACGAAGTGGTGATCGGCGACGAGGTCGTGCGCACCGTTGTCGGTGACTACACGCGAGAGGCAGGCGTGCGTTCACTCGAGCGACGGCTGGATCGGCTCATTCGGCGTGCGGCTACAAAGGTCGCCACGGGAGTCGAGGGTCCGATCGAGGTGACCGACGAGGAATTGGTCGACGCGCTCGGGCGTCCGTCGTTGCGGGAGAACCCCGCTGAACGCACGGTCGATCCCGGTGTTGCGACCGGACTTGCGGTCACCGGCGCCGGCGGAGATGTGCTCTTCGTCGAGACCGCCGTGATGCCCGGCGAGAGCGGACTCACGCTCACCGGTCAGCTCGGCGACGTCATGCAGGAGTCGGCGCAGATCGCGCTGAGCTATCTGCGTGCGAACTCGGAGAAGCTCGGGATCGAGCTCCCCGATGACCGCCGAGTGCATGTGCACTTCCCGGCCGGCGCGGTGCCCAAGGACGGCCCTTCGGCTGGCGTCACGATGTCGGTTGCGCTCGTGAGCTTGCTCACCGGCCGGCGTGTGCGCGGCGATGTCGCGATGACCGGCGAGGTCACGCTGCAGGGTCGGGTGTTGCCCATTGGTGGCGTGAAGGAGAAGGTGCTCGCCGCCCATCGGGCCGGTGTCACCGACGTGATCCTGCCAATCGCCAACGAGGGTGATGTCGACGACATCCCCGAGCAGGTCCGCGACGAAGTCACCATCCACCTGGTGACCCGAGTCGAGGAAGCCCTCGAAGTGGCGCTTGTCGCCTGAGAGGTTTGCCGCTCAGCGGCGGCTGAGCAGGCTCAGGACGTACCAGAACATCGTCATGACCGACGAGAAGAGGCCCAGGGCCGCGGCAACGTGGGCCTGGGCCGGGTACTTCCGGATGATCGTCTGCGTCTGGTAGAGGATGGCCACGCCCGAGAGGGCGATCATGGCGATCGAGAACCACACGCCGAGGCTGAAGCCGAAGGCCACCGCGGCGACGATGATCACGAGGGCGACGACGAAGCCGTACATCACGATCGGGCGCAGGAACGAGAGGTCCTTGCGGGTGATGAAGCCGATCACGGTGAGGCCCGAGAAGGCGACGGCGGTGATGAGGGCCGCAGCAGTCACCGTGGTGCCACCGTTGTCGGTGACGCGGAAGACGTGGTGCAACATCGGTGCGAAGAGCAGGGCGTAGAGCGCAGCCGAACCGAAGAGGGCGGCGTATTGCTTCGACGGGTTGAGGAGGTCGGCGGCGGCGTTGGCCACGATCCACTGGCCGACCATGAAGCCGCCCAGGATGATGAGCCAGGTGGCGCCGCTTCCGTTGACGAGGTCGTAGACCTTCTCGGCGACCGGGGTGTTGAGGAAGATCGCCTCGATGCCGACGAACACGAGAATCGCGGCCATCAGGTGTTGGTAGACGCGGACGACGAAGTCGCCGCGCGTGTCGTCATCGAGCGCGGCTACGGGTCGAAGGTCGAGTTCAGCGTGTGACATATCCGCCAGGGTACCGAAGAAACACAAACCACCCGGAGCGCGTCGTGTCTACGGTGAAGGAATGGAACCCCGCTGGATCAGCGTGTTCATCGACCAACCGGTGTCATTGTTCGATGAAGGGACACGCTTCTGGGCCGCGGTGACAAGGTCCGCTGTGTCGCCCCGGCGCGGTGATCGCGACGAGTTCGCCACGCTGGTGCCCGAGGCGGGTGACGCGTTTTGCCGCGTTCAGGCGACCGCTGACGGGTCGGCTGGAGTGCATGTCGACTTCCATGTCGATTCGGTTCTCGATGCCGTTTCGGCGGCCAAGAAATGCGGGGCGACGGTGGTGCAGGACCTCGGCCATGTCGTCATGAACTCACCCGCCGGACTCACGTTCTGTCTCGTCGCCGACCACGGGGAACGCGACATTCCAGCACCTGTCGGAGAGACGGCGTGTGCGCTCGATCAGATTTGCATCGACATTCCGGCCACGCGTTTCGACGAAGAAGTGGGCTTCTGGCGAGAACTCTTCGGCTGGGCCGACCTTCCGGTAGGCCGCCCGGAGTTTCATCGCTTCGTCGAGCCCGACGGACTCCCGGTTCGGCTGCTGTTCCAGCGCCTCGGGTCTGACGATGGGGCGAAGTCTGTGTCCGCCCATCTCGACATCGCTGCGGGCGAGGACCGCGAGACGATCGCAGCGCAACATGTCGTGCTGGGAGCGACACGACTCGCAGAGTTCGATCGTTGGATAGTGATGAGGGACCCGCTGGGGCTCGAGTACTGCGTGACCGGTCGAAGTCCGCGGCTCACGCCGGCTTGATCACGCCCGCGTCGAGCAGGGCTTGGCGCTGCTCGGCAGTGATGCCGATCTCGGCGAGCACGTCGTCGATGTGTTCGTTGAGCAGAGGAGCCGAGGCCTTGAAGTCTGGCGGCGTCGCACTGAACGTCGCCGACATGCGGGGGCTGCGGATACGGCCGGCAGTGGGGTGGTCCCATTCGACGAACGTGCCGCTGTGCACGATCTGCGGGTCGGTCGGCAGGTCTTCCATCTGGTTGACGTGTCCGCAGGGCACCGAGTGCTCATGCATGCGGGGGAGTAGGTCGGCCACCTTCCACTCGAGGAAGGCGTTGCCCAGCAGTGCCCCGATCTCTTCCTGTTTGCCGTGACGCTGCTCGGTGGTGCCGTAGGTCTCGAGCCACTCCTCGTGGCCGAGAGCGTTGAACAGACCTTGGAACTGCCCGTCGGAGATGACGAAGTACACAATGTGGCCATCGGCGCACTGGCTGAGGGTGTAGATCTCGCTGAGTCGGTAGCTGAGCGGGATGTCGGGGTCGAGCATCGTGTCGGCCATGCCGCCATCGGGCCAGAGGAACTGCACCGCGATGTCGAGCATGGAGAGCTCGATGTGTTGCCCGCCCTTGCCTTCACTTCGAGCATGGAGGGCACTCGTGATGGCCAAGGCCGCCATCCACGCTGCGGCCTTGTCGACCACACCATTTCGCACGAGGTCGGGGACCGGCACCTGTGGGTTCACCTGGAGGGCGACATACCCAGCCATCGCCTGGACGATCGGGTCGTAGACAGGTCGGTCGGCGTAGGGCCCACTTGCCCCGTAGCCCGACATCGAGCAGTAGATGATCTCGGGATTGACGGCCGCGCTGCCCTCCCAACCGACGCCGAGCCGCTCCATCACGCCCGGGCGCATGTTCTGCACCACCACGTCGGCGTCCTTGATGAGGTCGAGCACGAGCTCGCGACCTGCGTCCTGTTGGATGTCGACCTGAATCGAGCGCTTGCCGCGATTGTTGTTCACCACCGAGCTGTTGAGCCCGCCCTTGGCGAACTGGGCGAGGCGGGTGAGATCGCCGAACGCGGGTGGCTCGACCTTGATCACCTCGGCTCCGAGGTCGCTGAGCAGCATGCAGGCAAGCGGACCCGCGATCACCTGGGTCATGTCGATGACCTTGATTCCTTCGAGCGGTCCTGGCATCTCGGGCCCCTTCCTCGGCGGGAGCGACCCTAGCCGGGTAGCCTCAGCCAGCAGTTTTGACCGACCGGTCAACTAAACACCAGGAGGCCCCTGTGGGCATTCTCGACAAGATCAAGGGTCTTGTGGGCGGAAACGCCGACAAGGTCGAAGACGCAATCGACAAGGCCGCCGAGGTCGCGAAGGACAAGGTTCCCGACGCGCACGACGACAAGGTCGACATGGCAGCCGACAAGGCCAAGGACCTCATCGGCGACGGTGGCGAAGAGGAGTAACTCCTCATCGATCCTGAAGAACCGCGCCTTTCGGGGCGCGGTTCTTCGCGTATGGCCCACCCACGCGTTGGGGGCGCTCGCCGGTACCGTCCAGGGTCGGATGAGAGGTCACGTTCGTGGGTAATCCCTGGTTTGAAACTGTCGCCATCGCTCAGCAACGGGCGAAGAAGCGTCTTCCGAGTTCGGTCTACGGCGCCCTGATTGCAGGGGCCGAGGCAGGCATCTCGATGCGAGACAACGTCTCGGCGTTCGACGAGATCGGATTTCGGCCGGTCACCGCCGGCCAGGCGGCCGAGCGGACGATGGACGTCACGGTCATGGGCCAGTCAGCTTCGATGCCGGTGATCATGTCGCCGACAGGCGTGCAGGCCGTTCATCCCGACGGTGAGGTCGCGGTTGCGGGTGGCGCTGCGAATCGCGGGATTCCTTCCGGGCTCTCGTCGTTTGCGTCGAAGCCGATCGAAGAGGTCGCGGCGGTCAATTCCCAGCTCTTTTTCCAGATCTACTGGGCCGGCGACAAGGACTCCATGCTAGCTCGCATCGAGCGAGCCAAGAACGCCGGCGCCGTCGGCCTCATCCTCACCCTCGACTGGTCGTTCTCCCACGGCCGCGACTGGGGCAGCCCGGCCATCCCGCAGTCGTTCACCCTCAAGGAACTCATTCCCCACGCCACCGATGTGCTCCGCAAGCCGCGGTGGGCGTGGACCTGGGCGAAGTCCGGTCAGATCCCGCGGCTCACGGTTCCCAACTTCGTGACCGGCGACGACAAGCCTCCGGTGTTCTTCGAGGCCTACGGCACCTGGATGGGCACGCCTCCTCCCACCTGGGAAGACGTGGCGTGGCTCCGGTCGCAGTGGGACGGCCCGTTCATGGTCAAGGGCGTCGTGCGAGCCGACGAGGCCCGTCGAGCGGTCGACGCCGGCGCCACTTGCCTGTCGGTCTCGAACCACGGCGGCAACAATGTCGACGGCGCCCCGGCGTCGATTCGGATGCTGCCTGAGATCGTGGCCGCAGTCGGCGACCAGGTCGAAGTCGTGCTCGATGGCGGCGTTCGCCGCGGTTCTGATGTCGTCAAGGCCTGTGCGCTCGGCGCCGACGCCGTGCTCATCGGTCGTGCCTATCTCTGGGGCCTCGCCGCCAACGGCCAGGCCGGCGTTGAGAACGTGCTCGACATCCTCCGCGGCGGTATCGATGCGACCCTTCGAGGCATCGGTGTCGACTCCATCGCCGACCTCACCCCCGACGACGTCATCGTCCCCGACGGGTTCTCACCGCCGCCCATGGGCTGAGTCAGCCGGTGAAGCTCTGCACGACGATGGGGTCTTCGAACCCCTTCACCATGCGACGCCCCGCCGGCGCGAACTCGCACTCCGGGGTGGCGTCG
>CALKOE010000396.1 GCA_938091985.1 uncultured Acidimicrobiales bacterium
ACGATGGACGACTACCTCTCGGCTCGGATGGTCAGCTCACCGTTCGGCCTCTACGACTGCGACGTTCCCTGCGACGGCGTGGTGGCCGTGATCGTCTCCCACGTCGACACCGCACCCGATCTTCGTCGCCCTCCGGTGCGGCTCGAAGCGGTCGGCACGAAGATGAGCGAACGGTTCTCCTGGGATCAGGGAACGATGATCCACGAACCGATGGTCGCCGGTCCTGCGGCTCATGTCTGGACCCGAACCGATCTTCGACCCTCCGATGTCGACGTCGCGCAGCTCTACGACGGGTTCACCTTCAACTGCATGTCGTGGCTCGAGGCGCTCGGGTTCTGCGAGATCGGCGAGGGTGGCGCTTTCGTGGAAGGCGGCGGCCGTATTGCCCTCGACGGCGAACTCCCGCTCAATACCAGCGGCGGCCAGCTCAGTGAAGGCCGACTCAACGGATTCGGCTTGATCCACGAAGCCGTCATCCAACTTCGTGGTGACGGCGGAGATCGTCAGGTGCCCAACGACCCCGAGGTCTCGCTCGTCTCGACCGGCGGCGGCCACCCCGGCGGAGTCTTGTTGTTGACGCAGTGGCGTTGACGCTGGCCGCGACCGCGGCGCTCAGCGGCCAGGAACTGCGGTGAAGGCAAACGGCGTGGGTTCGCCGCCGGGCAGCTGCACGAAGAACTCGCCGGTCGTCTCGCCCCCGAGGATCGCGAGGATGCCGTCGGCGACCTCTTCGCTGCCCATGACCGCCACGCCGGCCGCTTCGAGCTGTTCGCGTCCGACCCCACCGAGGAACCCGGTATCGACCGTGGCCGGGCATGTGGCGTTGATTCGGATGCCTCGCTCGAGCAAGGCCGGCGCCACGCTGCGCACGAGCCCGACGGCCGCGTGTTTGGCCATCGCGTAGGCGAAGTCGTTGGGCAAAGGGCCGAGCGATGCTCGCGACGCCGTGACGATCACCTGGGCGCCGGGTCGACCTTCGAGCAGTGGCACCATCGCACGCAGTCCGTAGAACACCCCGTGCTGGTTGATCGAGATGATTCGCTCGTAGTCAGCGTCACTGAGCGCGACGACGTCAGGCTCACCGAGACGGATCCCCGCGTTGAGGTGGAGAAGATCCAAGCCACCGAACGTGGTTTCGACATGGCGGGCCGCAGCAGTCCAGGCCGCGGGGGACGCGACGTCGAGCGCCAAGAAGCTTCCGCCGATCTCTGCGGCGACGCGTTCACCGGCCGCGGCATCGACGTCGGTGACCACCACGGTGGCGCCGTCGCGGGCGAAGCGAGCGGCGGTCGCAGCTCCGATTCCAGAGCCTCCCCCCGTTACCACGGCGGTCTGATCGGCGAGAGGAGCCAGCATGCAAACACCCTACTCATGCACCCCGGCTCACTCGCCTCCACACTCACCGGGGATGGCGTTCTCCGACTAGCGTCGGCGGCCATGGTGACCTTTGGGGAACGGCCGCTTCCGAGCGGCCTGCGGGCGCAGTATTTCGAGCAGGGCTGGTGGACCGACGAGACCCTCGACCAGGTCGTGGGCCGAAGCCTCGACGCAGAGCCGACCCAGTCGATCAATGTGTGGTCCCACGACGCGGCGTTCCACGGCACCTACGCCGAGATCGCCGACGAAGCCCGGCGACTCGCGAGCGCGCTGCGCGCAGCCGGCATCCAGCCCGGCGAGGCAGTGGCGTTCCAGCTGCCCAATTCCCGCGAGGCGATCGCCGCGTTCTACGGCCTGGCGCTCGGTGGCTATGTGCTCGTGCCGATCGTTCACATCTACGGCCGCAAGGAAGTCGGATTCATCCTCCGAGAGAGCGGCGCGACGGCCTACATCTCGGCAGTGAGCTTCGGACACGTCAACTATGTCGAGATCATCGACGAGGAAGCCGACGCGCTGCCTGATCTCCGCGTCCACCTCGTGGCGGGTGAGCCCTCGACCCCCGCGGTTGCTGCGATCACACGGCTCGGTTGGTCGTCGGTCGACGAGTCCCAGCCCGACGGCGCCGTCATCAGTGTCGACCCCGATGACCCCGTGGTGATCGCCTACACCTCGGGCACCACAAGCTCCCCAAAGGGTGTGGTCCACACGCACCGCACCCTCCTCGCCGAACTCATCCACATGAGCACGATGATGACCCCGGGCCAGTCCAACCTCATGGGCTCGCCGGTCACCCACGCCACCGGAATGCTCGGCGCGGTGCTCGCGCCGGTGCAGGCGGGCATGCCCATCCACGTGATCGACCGATGGGATCCAGCGCAAGTGCTCGACATCGTGCTCGAGGCCGGAGTGAGCGCCGGCGTCGGCGCGTCCTTCTTCCTCACCAGCCTGTTGGAGCACCCGGCCTTCACCCCGGCGCATGCGGCCCACATGGGACGAGTCGGACTCGGCGGAGCCCCCGTGCCTCCTTCGGTCGGCGAGGCAGCCGCCACCCACGACATCGCGATCATCCGCGCCTATGGCTCGACCGAACACCCGTCGGTCACCGGCGGCGACTGGGACGACCCAGCGGAGAAGCGTCACAACACCGACGGTCGGGCCCGTCTCGGCGTGGAGATCCGCATCGTCGACGACGACGAGACCGACCTTGCGCCCGGCACCGCCGGCGAGATCCTGACCCGGGGCCCCGACCTCTGCGCCGGCTACACCGACGCCGAGTTGACCGCCGCCACATTCGATGCCGACGGTTGGTACCGCACGGGCGACATGGGCGTGATGGACGACGACGGCTATCTCACCATCACCGACCGCCTGAAAGACATCATCATCCGCGGCGGCGAAAACATCTCGGCCGCCGAGGTCGAGGAAGTGATCGCCGCCGTCCCTGGAGTAGCAGAGGTCGCCGTGGTCGCAGCGCCCGATGAGCGACTGGGCGAGCACGGTTGTGCGGTCGTGCGGCTGCACGCTGGCGCCGACGAGATCACGCTTGATGAGCTGCGAGACCATCTCGACGCCGCCGAGTTCGCACGCCAGAAGTGGCCGGAGGAGCTGCGAATCGTCGCCGACTTCCCCCGCACAGCAACAGGAAAGATTCGAAAGGTCGACCTACGTCGACAACTGGAGGCACCAACATGACCAACACGCTCAAGGGAAAGCGGATCCTCGTGGTCGGCG
>CALKOE010000397.1 GCA_938091985.1 uncultured Acidimicrobiales bacterium
GGCGGTGACGATCACCTGGGATCACGCCGCGCGAGTGCGCAGCTACGAGTTGTTGGCAAGCCAGCTGCTCGCCTGACTTCGCTCAGGAAGGGAACCAGTTCGCATGGAAGCCGAAGGGCATCCGCTGCGGAATCTGGACACGGGCGATCGGGCCGTCTTCGACGCGCTGGGCATCGAGGACGATCACTTCGCTCTTCCCCGTGCCACTGTCGTGGAACGAGTTGACCAGCCATCCGTCGTCTTCGGCCGATCCGTTGGGGTCGGGAGCGAAGACGCTTTCGCCGAGGTGGCCGTTGTCGCCGGAGTACCACATGGTCCGCGTGTCGGACGTGGTGTTGTACTTCACGACGGTGTCGAAGTCGCCGGGATCCGCATTGGGGCGGGTGAATCCGGACATGTAGAGGCAGTTGGTCTCGCGGCCGGTGAGATCATCGTTGAAGCGGCAGAACTCGCCGTTGAAGTCGTCGAAGTACTCGCTGCCGGCAGTGCCCTTCTCGAGATCGATCCAGTACCTCGCCGGCGAGCCGGCGTTGGTCTCGACGCCGCTCTCCTTCTCAGATCCCTCGGCTTCGATGCCGAAGTCGACCTCTTCGAAGCGCACACCGGTGATCTCGATGCGATTGCCGTTTTCCCATGCGTTCCAGAAGTGCTGGACATGTGATGTCGGCACTTCGAACCAGCGCACGTCCTCGGCATCGCCCAGTCTCGGGATGATGCCGATCCGGGTGCCGTTCTCACGCTTCCACTTGACCATCGACTCGCCGTTGGCCAGGCCGTCCATGTCGAACACGATCGGGCTGTCCATGAAGACCGAGTAGTTCTCGGTGATGAGCATGTCGTGCATCATCACCGGCGCCGGCATGTCGATCCCGACCTGCTTCACGATGGCACCGGTCGCGTCGACCGCGTAGTAGGTGAGGAAGGGCGCAAAGAAGTTGTAGGCGAAGAAGAACATCTCGCCGGTGAACGGGTCGATACGGGGGTGCGCAGTCATCGCGCCTTGCAGCGCGCCGTTGAAGTTCCACTCGCCAACCGTCTCGAGGTTGGGCGCGATCTCGGTGGGTAGACCCTGCTCCCAGAGTGCGAGCAGCTTGCCCGCATGACGCACGATGTGCGTGTTGGCCGGGTTCTTCACCGGTCCGGCGTCGTTGACGAGCGACGCATCGGGGAAGTTCATCACGTCGCTCAGACCGGGGTAGACGGCCTTGCCCAGCTGAATCTCGGCGCCGAGGCCCCGGCTCTTGATCCAACGGTTGCGGTAGGAGGCCGTGCCATCGGCGAAGTCGACGCCGTGGAGCATGCCGTCGCCATCGAACATGTGGTACTTGCCAATGGGCTCGAACATCGGGTTGGGACCGTTGCGGACGAACGACCCTCGGAGGCCCGCAGGAATCTCGCCGATCACTTCACAGTCGGCCGCGTCGATCTCGGCCTCGACCGGGAACATGTTGCCCCCGAGGTCGGACTGGTTCGCGGCGTTGGTCACCTGGCCGGTGAGCGTCATCTTGGGCCTTTCAAGCGGTGGAGGTTAACAGTGTTAACCAGATCGTTCCGCAGCGCAATTCGAGCCCGCTCGCTGCATGCCGGTCAGGGCGAACCGACCTCAACCATGGAGCCGAGCACAAGCTTCACGCCGTGCTCGACGAGCGCCTCGGGCGTCATGAGACCCAACCGAGCGAGCAGCTGGAGCGCGCCGGTCATGGTGTTGAGGACGATCTCGGCCGGGAGATGCGACTCGATCTCGCCTCGGACAAGTGCTGCGCTCAGCACCCACTCGAAGGCATCGACAGGGGGCCCCACATGGCGTTCGAGGGTCGTGTCCCAAAGCTGCGGGTCGGCCCGAAATGCCTCCTGCAGCGCGGGAAGGCCACGCAGGAATTCAGGTCGCAGGATCAGCTCGACGTGTTGCGACACGGTGTGGTGCAGGTCGTCGGTGAGGTTTCCCAGATCCGGCACCTCGAAGTCGACCACGTCTTCGAACAGCGCATCGCGCACGAGCTCGGCTTTCGACCGCCAGGTTCTCGACAGATAGCGGCGATAGAGCCCGGCCTGCGCGGCAACCGCCTCGAGGGTCATGTGTTCGTAGCCGACCTCGGCAAGCAGCGAGCGCGTTGCCTCGAGCACGTCCACCCGGTTTTCGCCAATGGGCGGTCGACCCCGCCGCGTCGGCGCACTCGCAGACACCCGGGCGGAAGGTGGTTCTGACGCGGCCATTGGCGCTACCATACCGATATTAATGTCCCGCCCTGGGACAAATCCCCCGAACCCACGTTCCCCTGGAGGAAATCCATGAGTTCTCGACGACGCAATCTGCTGCGTCTGCTTGCCGTGCTGATGAGCTTCGCGCTCATCGCCTCGGCCTGCGGCGACGACAGCGGCGATGACACCGACACCGGCGACACCTCGCCGGACGACGACGCCACAACTGACGACGACATGACCGACGACGACATGACCGACGACGGGACCACCGACGACGACATGAGCACGACCGACGACGTGCCGCTCACGGCATCGTTCAAGGGCGTGACCGAGACCACCATCACAGTCGGAGTCGCCCTGCTCGACTTCGATGCGCTCGTCTCGAGCAACCTCAGCGCTGCTGGCTGGGGCGACCAGAAGGCCTACTGGGAAGCCCAGTTCGCTCACATCAACGCAAACGGCGGCGTCCTCGGCCGTTCGATCGAGGCTGTCTACGAGTTCTACACACCGATCGATCCGGCCGATGCCGATCGCGCGTGCACCGTTCTCACTCAGGACAACGACATCTTCGCCGCCCTCGGCGGGTTCGTCGGCCCGCTCGCCGGCACCGTGGATCCCTGCTTCACCGGCCTCAACGAGACCATCCTCGTCGGTGGCGACCAGACCGACGACGAGCTCTCCCAGTCGGTTGCCCCGTGGTACATGCCCGGACAGGCTGCCAACGCCTCCACCGTCATCCTGCTCAACCTCCTCGAAGAGAACGGCAACCTCGAAGGCCA
>CALKOE010000398.1 GCA_938091985.1 uncultured Acidimicrobiales bacterium
CTTGCCGCAACAAGAAATCACCATTGCCCGCTTGCTTAAACAGCAAGGCTATGCCACTGCCTGTGTGGGCAAGTGGCACCTGGGGCATCTGCCGCCCTACCTACCCACGCAGCACGGCTTTGACACTTACTACGGCATCCCCTACAGCAACGACATGGGCCGCCAGATCGCGGGCGACCGGGTCCACGGTCTCACTCCCGAAGAGATCGAGGACATGCTCCGCAACATGGGCATGACGGAGCCGTGGGTTCGGCCGCCGCTGCCATTGGTGGAGAACGACGCCGTCATCGAGGCCCAGCCCGACCAAGCGTCGCTCACCAATCGCTACCTCGAGCAGGCGCTGAGGTTCATCAGGGCCAACCGCGAGCAACCGTTCTTCCTCTACCTGGCCCACATGTACGTCCACCTGCCCATCTACGTGCAGGAACGCTTCAAGAAGGCCTCGCAGAACGGCGACTACGGGGCTGCGGTCGAGTGCATCGACTGGGTCACCGGCGTGATCCTCGCCGAGCTCGTCGAGCTGGGACTCGACGACAACACCATCGTGATCTTCACGAGCGACAACGGCGCCTTGGCCCCCGAATCGGGCGGGTCCGGCTCCAACGAACCACTGAGAGGGTCGAAGGGAACCACCTACGAGGGCGGCCAGCGCGTGCCGTGCATCGTGCGTTGGCCCGGCCACGTCCCCGCGGAGACGTCTGACGTCGTTGCCGCGCAGATCGATCTCTACCCCACACTCGCTCGGCTCTGTGGGGCCAGCGTGCCGACCGACCGAACAGTCGACGGCCAGGACCTCGCCGAGGTGCTCGGTCTGGACGGCCCTGCCGTCGACGCCGATCGACCCTTCTTCTACATGCGCGGGCCGGCAATCGAAGCCGTGCGCGTCGGTCCGTGGAAACTCCAGCTGGCCCAACAGGGCGAAGAGAAGCTGCGCCTCTACGACCTTGTCGCCGACATTGCAGAGACCACCGACCTCGCAGCAGACCATCCGGAAGTCGTCACACGGTTGCGCTCGCTGATCGAAGAAGCACGCGCCGACATCGGCGATGAGGTCAACGGGATCGCGGGGTCCGGCTCGCGCCCGATGGGGAAGGTCGACAACCCGGTCACGCTCACCGACTTCGATCCAGATCACCCCTATTTCATGGCCGAATACGACCTCGCCGATCGCGGCTGAGCCCATTCGAGGGTGAAGACAAGCGAGTAGGGTCCGGCAATGATCCTGGACTCACTCACTGTGGACCCCGAGGCCTTCGCCGCCGGCACGGGCTGGAAGTCCACGCCCGAAGGGTTGTGCAAGGGCGCCCAGTGCGTACCCGCGCCCGAGGCCATCACCGCCGCCGGTCAGATCGACGTCTCGGCCGCAGCCTCGAAGCTCAACATGGCCGTCGTCGAAGACACCCAGCATGGCCTCTTCGCGATTGGTCCGGAAAGCGGCGGCCGAGCACTCACTACCGCCACGGTGCCCGATCTTGCGCTCACCGATTCGGATGGCAACCCCTTCTCGCTCACATCGCTCCACGGCCGCAAGGTGCTGTTGGTGGCGTGGGCCTCCTGGTGAGGTTGTCGCCACAGCCTGCCCGGGTGGCAGGCACTGCACGCTGAATACGAGTCGCAGGGCTTGACCGTGGTCACGGTGGCGCTTGATCTCGATCCGTCGAAGGCCACCGAGTGGATCGCGGCTGCGTCACCGACCCACCCGACGTTGATCGACTCGCATCACCTTGTCGATGTGCATCTCGGCATCAACAACGTGCCCATGGCCGTGTGGATCGACGAATCCGGCACTCTCGTACGACCGCCGGAGTCAGCATCGATCGAACCTTCTCCCTTGCGGGACATGGAGGTCACCGATGATCTCCCCGAACGCATGGCGCTGATGTTCACCGAGGTGAAGAAGTTTCCCGACGTCGCCGAGGACTACCGAGCCGCCATCGCCGATTGGGTCGAGAAGGGTTCCGACAGTCGCTTCGCGCTCGAGCCACACGAAGTGATTGCGGCATCTCTCCCCCGCCCGCTCGACCACAGCCGCGCTGCTGCATTGTTCGCGCTCGGTTGTCACCTCCACGACACCGTCGGCAAGGACGCCGCCATTCCGTTCTGGAAGCAGGCCCATGCCGCTCATCCGGAAAACTGGACCTACAAACGCCAGGCATGGACGCTCGAGTCCACGCCCGCGGGCGAGTCGAGCGACATGGCGCAGGAAGTCACCGACTCCTACGGCACCAGCTGGCTCGACGACATGCTGGCCCTCGGAGGCGGCGACACCTACGGCACCCGACCCGCTCTCTGAGCGCGTCAGGCGGGGAAGACCTCGTCGAGTTTGCCGGTGGCCACGTCGTACACGAAGCCCCGGATGTTGTCCTTGTGGGGAATGAACGGCGAGAGCTCGAGACGCCGCATGGACTGCCTTGTATCGGCGTAGGGGTCGACAAATGACTCAAGCGCCCATGGCGGGCGCACGCCGAGCTCAGCCTGAAGCTCATCGTTGAAGCCGGCCTCGGTCACCTTCTGCAGGCCGCAGTCGGTGTGATGAACGAGGATGATCTCTCGCGTGCCGAGCGCCCGCTGCGAGAGGGTGAGCGACCGAATGACGTCGTCGGTCACCACGCCACCAGCGTTGCGGATGATGTGGGAATCGCCACGATCGAGACCGAGGATGCCGAAGATCGGCATGCGCGAATCCATGCACGCGACGATGGCCACATGGCGGCGAGGACTGACCGGCAGGTCGCGGTGCTCGAAGTTCGCCGCCCACTCGGCATTGTTCTCCAGAAAGTCATCGGTACTCGGCGCGAAAACATCATCGGTCATGTCTTCACCTTTACCGCAGACTCGGCCGTGGTAGGACATGGGTCATGACCGGAATGATGGACGGAATAAGAATCGTCGAGGTTGCGGACCACACCTTCGTGCCCGCCGCGACCGCGATCCTCGCCGATTGGGGCGCCGACGTGATCAAGATCGAGCACGCGGTGCGCGGCGACGCGGCCCGCGGGCTCGGCCAGAGCGGGGCAGTAGACCTGAGCGGCGACGTCCACGCGATCATGGAACACGCCAACCGCGGCAAGCGCAGCCTCGGTCTCGATCTGCAAAACGACGACGGCCTCGCGGTGCTCCACAAGCTGATCGCGATCAGCGACGTCTTCCTCGTGAACAAGCCCCCGGCGGTGCGCGAGCGGCTCGGCATCACCGAAGCCCAAGTGCGCGAACACAACCCGTCGATCATCTACGCCGCTGGCACCGCGTGGGGGCCCGAGGGGCCCGAGGGCAACCGAGGCGGCTACGACATGACGTCGTTCTGGTGCCGATCTGGCGCTGCGATGGGCGCCTGGTACGTCGACGACGAGCGCATGCCGAGCCAGCCCGGACCGGCGTTCGGCGATTCGATGGGCGCAATGACCATCGCTGGCGGCATCAGCGCGGCGCTTCTCCGGCGGGAACGAACGGGCGAGCCCCAGTCGCTCGAGGTTTCACTCCTCGCCACCGGCATGTGGGCGATGGCATCGGGAATCGCCATGAGCCATGTCAACGGTTCGGCCTGGCGTCCGTTCGATCTGAGCGGGTTCGTGATGAATCCACTGCTCGGCACCTTCCCGACAGCGGACGGACGAATGGTCAACATCACCTGCCTCCAACCGCTCAAGTACTGGCAGGAATTCTGTCGGGTGATCGGCCGCGACGAGCTCATCACCGACGAGCGATTCCTCGACCACGAGACGCTCACTGCGAATGCCGCCGAAGCAAAGGCGGTTGTCGACGAGTTCATCCTCACCCGCACCCTCGATGAGGTCCGACGCGACCTCGCCGACTTCGACGGACAGTGGACTCCCGTCCTCGACTCGCTCGAGATCATCGACGACCCTCAGGTCATCGCCAACAACTATGTGCAGGACCTCGAGAACGAAGCCGGGGTGCCGTTCAAGCTCGTCACCACTCCGGTGCAGTTCAACGGCGAAGCCAGCCCCGTCGGCCGAGCGCCGGGCTTCAACGAACACGGCGACGAGATCCTCACCGGCGATCTCGGCCTCGACATGGACGAGATCATCGAGCTGAAGGTGAAGGGCGCCGTTACCTAGAGCCCGAGGATGCGGGCCGCGTTGCCGCGCAGGAACGGTTCCCACGCGTGGTCGCGAAACGGCACCGCATCCATCTCTGCGAAGATCCGGTCGAGCTCCAATGCATACGGGTGGTATCCGCCGTAGAGCACCTTCTCGACGCCTCGGGTGTTGGCGTAGTCGACGATCGCGGGCGGATAGTGCTTCGGGGCGAACGCTGACGTCGAGTAGTGAAGTCCCGGCCATTTGAGCATCAGCTTCACCGCCAGGTCTTCCCAGGGCTCGGCGCCGTGGCGCATCACGAAGACGAGCTCGGGAAAGTCGTACATCACGTTGTCGATCGCCTCGACATGCTGGCTGTCCATCG
>CALKOE010000399.1 GCA_938091985.1 uncultured Acidimicrobiales bacterium
AACCCACACGACATCGTGCTGTTTCCGGCCTGGGTTCGGCGCAACCCGCTCAAGCCGTCGCCCCTGCTCGATCCGCCGCCGATCGACGAGGCGCCGACCGCTCACGAAGACCTGGCATCGAAGCCGGCAGCTCAGATCGCCTATCGAGAGGCCTACCCGGGTGGCTGCGGCCCGCCCCCCGCCGTCGCCGGTGCCTACTCCCGCAACGCTCAGAAGTACCGGGACGTCTACTACCGCCTCCACGCCGAGGTTGACGCGCCGATCGACCAGGTCCGGCGGGTCATCACCCGCCACGCGGACAACGCAGTGATTGTCCGCACCGCGGATCATGGCGACCTTCTCGGCTCCCACGGTGGCCTTCACCAAAAGTGGTTCCAGCTCTACGACGAGGCGGCCAGGGTGCCGTTTGCGATCGCCCGGGTGGGCGGCGCGGCCACCACCGGGTCGGTCGTCGCCGACGCCCCCACGTCGCACGTCGACATCGTGCCCACCCTTCTCGGCGCCGCGGGCATCGATGAGGCGGAGGTCTCCGCGGTGCTTCGAGAGCAGTTCACCGAGGTCCATCCTCTTCCTGGGCGCAACCTGATGCCCGTGGTCGACGGAGAGGCCGGCGCCGATCGTGACCGGTCGATCTATCTGATGACCAACGACAACATGTTGGAGGGCGACACCGGCGCGTCGGGTGTCGCTCGCCGCCTCGGTCGGATCGAGAAGCAGCCCCCGCCGCTTCGCATCCAGGTGCCGGCCCACGTTGCCGCCAACTTCGAGGCCGTAGTGGTGCGGGTGTCGGAGCGCGACGCTTCCGGCGGCGCCGGCCACCTGTGGAAGCTCGTGCGTACCTTCGACGACCCGGCAACGTGGACGGAACCAGGGCTACGCCACCTCGCGGCGAACGGTGTCGGTGGCGCCGAGTACCGCACCGAGGCTCTCCCTGATCAATGGGAGGTCTACGACCTCGACGACGACCCCATCGAGGCCCTCAACCGCTGGAAAGATTCCGATGCCGCTGAGGTGTTCGCGCACCTCCGAACCGTGCTCAAGGCGGAGCGTGCTCGCTCGATTCCTGAACGAAACAACCCGTGGCCCTATGCGTCACGCCGACCTCCAAGAGGCCCCATGACCAAGACCCCGCCCCCGCCCGCTCGCCTCGTGCGCAAGCTCTTGCAGAAGGCCGGCATGCATCCCGACGACGACGTCACCGTCGAGTTCGATCACGCCGGCAAGCGAGCCCTCGTGATCGCCACCAACGCCGGGGTGCTCGACATCGGCAAGCCGACTGGCGTGTTCGCCAGCGAGATGACCGTGCCCTACTACGCGTTCCTCGATGCGGGCATGAGCGTTGATGTGGCCAGCCCGCTTGGTGGCGTGATTCCTGTTGACCCTCAGTCGTTGAAGGCGCCGCTTCGCACGCCGGAAGACGACCGTTTTCTCGGCGACGATCAGTTTCGCGACAAGGTCACCGCCTCGCTTGCCGTCGGCGACCTCGACATGTCGGGTTACGACATCGTCTTCCTCGCCGGTGGATGGGGAGCGGCGTTCGACTTCGGCTTCTCGGAGATCCTCGGTGCGAAGATGACCGAGGCCAACGCGGCCGGGAGGTTGATCGGCGGTGTGTGCCACGGCCCGCTGGGTCTCGTGAACGCCAAGGGAACCGACGGCGAACCTCTGGTCAAGGGTCGAAAGATCAGCGCGGTCACCGACAAGCAGGTGAAGGAACTGGGCATCGGGTCAACGCCGCACCACCCCGAAACGGAGCTGCGAGCTGTGGGGGCCCTGTTCGAGAGCGAGACCAAGTTCCGTGACCCGCTCGCCAATCATTGGGTGGTAGACGGCAACCTCGTGACCGGCCAGAACCAAAACGCGGGCCCGATGGTTGCCCGAGAGCTGATGACACTCCTCGAGCAGAAGGACTGACCCCCTTCCCCAGCGCGGACATACGGCGTAAGCTCACCTAAACGGCGCTCAGAACTCGAGGAACTCCATGGCCATCACCGATGTCACCGCGAAGATGCGATCGAACGAGGAAATCCTCGGTCGATCTGATCTCAATGATGCCGATGCGATTCTCGCCATCACGACGCTTGATGAAACCGATGTGATCCATGCGGTTGAAGACAACGCCGATGCGATCTTCACGTGGGGCTACGACAAGGGTGAGCGTGCCAAGCTCGACAAGCTCTACGAGAAGGCCAAGACCTCGCAGTGGAACGCCACCACCGATCTCGACTGGTCGACCGAGGTCGACATCGAGAAGATGGTCCGTGAGCAGAACTTCGCCATGTCGGGTTCTCACGAGCTCGCCCCGCCGTTCGACCTGAGCAACACCCCGCTCAAGTCGTGGGGCGACAAGGAGTTCCTCGAGTTCGGCATCGAAGCGCAGAACCACCTCCTCAGCCAGTTCATGCACGGTGAGCAGGGCGCGTTGTTGTGCACCGCGAAGATCGTGGAGACCGTGCCGTGGATCGACGCGAAGTACTACGCCGCCACCCAGGTGGTTGACGAGGCTCGCCACGTCGAGGTGTTCTCGCGCTATCTCGACGAGAAGCTCGAGGGCAACTACCCGATCAACGCCCACCTGCGGATGTTGCTCGACGACATCATCAACGACAGTCGTTGGGACATGACCTACCTCGGCATGCAGATCATGGTCGAAGGCCTCGCCCTCGCCGCGTTCGGCATGCTCCACCAGACGACGCAGGAGCCCCTGCTCAAGAAGCTGCTGCGCTACGTGATGAGCGACGAGGCCCGCCACGTCGCCTTCGGTGTCCTGAGCCTCGAGGAGTACTACCAGGAGCTGTCGTCGGCTGAGCTGCGCGAGCGCCAGGAGTTTGCCTACGAGGCAGCGGTGCGTATGCGCGATCGCTTCCTGCAGCAAGAGGTCTGGCAGCGCTACGACATCGATGTCGCCCCGCTCATTCCGATGATCCAGCAGGACCCCGGCCGCATCCTCTTCCAGCAGTTGCTGTTCTCGAAGATCGTGCCGAACTGCAAGAAGCTCGGCCTGCTCGATGCCGGCGTGCCCGAGGGCCAGAAGGGCTGGCTCCGCGAGCGCTTCGAAGAGATGGACGTCATCCAGTTCGAAGACTTCGCCGACACCGGTGACGAATACCTCGAGCTCGACGCCGTCGCCCAGGACCGCGAAGCCGCCACCGCCTGAGCGAAGCCACGACGGCGATGTCCATCGCGGAGCGGCTTGATCAGGTGATCGCTTCGGCGTGGCCGGCGCGCCATGTCGAGAATGTCGACGGCTGGTCGTGTCGCCTCACCGATGGCGTGACGCGCCGGGCGAACTCGGTTCGGGTGGTCGGGGCTCCCGCCGATCTCGAGTCG
>CALKOE010000400.1 GCA_938091985.1 uncultured Acidimicrobiales bacterium
CCTCGTTGCGCCGTTCGGCGCGGCGCTCACCACAGCGGCAACTGATTCGGCGGTGGCGGTCTCGCTCTCACCCACGCGCCGAGCCCCTGATTTCGACCTGCTGAACCTGCCTCGACCGGCGTCGGCGCGTCCGTGGGCCTACGTGAAGATCGCCGAGGGATGCGACCGGGCCTGCGGGTTCTGTGCAATTCCGACCTTTCGTGGCCCGCAGCGCAGTCGCAGCATCGAGCAGATCCTCGAGGAAGTCGATCAGATCCAGGCGAAGGAAATCGTGCTGGTCGCGCAGGATCTCGCCGCGTTCGGTCGCGATCAAGGTGTGGGCGAGCGGGCAATCGTTCCGCTCATCGAGCGGGTTGCCGCTCGTGTCGAGCGGGTGCGTCTGCTGTATCTCTACCCCTCGGATCTCAACGAGCGATTGATCGACACCATCTGCAACACCGGTGTGCCCTACTTCGATCTGAGCCTGCAGCACGTGTCGCCACCGCTCATGCGACGCATGAAGCGCTGGGGCGACGGCGAGCGGTTCATCGAACGCATCGAGACCATCCGGTCGCGTGAACCGGATGCGGCGTTTCGATCGAACTTCATCGTCGGTTACCCCGGCGAGACCGAGGCGGACCACGATGCGCTGCTCGAGTTCGTCGAGGCCGCCCGCCTCGACTGGTGCGGCTTCTTCGCCTACTCGAAAGAGGACGGCACCTACGCGGCCGACCTCGACGGCACCGTCGACGCACATCTCCGCGACGACCGACTTGCCGAGCTGCGCGAGTTGCAGGACGACATCACCGCACAAAAACGTGACGAACTGATCGGTCGTCGGGTCGAAGTGCTCGTGGATGAGTCCGGTATCGCACGATCACATCGCGAAGCGCCAGAGATCGACGGGATCATCTCGGTGCCCCACACTCTTCCCGTGGGAGAGTTTGCGACTGTCGAGATCGTCGGTGCCATGGGCCCGGATCTCGAGGCGGAGGTGGCAGGTGGCTGAGCTCATCGAGCCGCGCCAAGCCGGGATCACCCATCCGGCCAACCTGCTGACGATCACGCGGCTGGTGTTCGCGCCGCTCCTCTTCTGGCTGGTGCTCGATGCTGAGGCCACCCGCGGCGTGTCATGGGCCGCGTTCGCCCTTGGCATCGCACTCGCCAGCACCGACTTCTTCGATGGGAAGGTCGCCCGCAGAGCCAACGTCGTGAGCCGTAGCGGCGCCTTCCTGGATCCCTTGGCCGACAAGGTCGTGATCCTCGGATCGAGCGTCTGCCTCGTTGCCGTCGACCGCTACTGGTGGGTTCCGGTCACGATCATGGCGGTGCGCGAACTCGGCATCACTGCCTGGCGGAGCCGTTGGGCCCGCGAGGGGTTGGCCCTGCCGGCGCGCCGCTCGGCCAAGTACAAGGTGTTCGTCCAGGGCGTGGCCCTTGCTGCTGCGGTGATGCCGACGCTGGAAGACCAGGACACGGCCATTGCGGTCCTGCTGTGGATCGCCGTCGTTTGGACGGTCGCCACCGGCATCCAGTATCTGATTGACGGACGCAACGCCCTCAGCACCACCGGCGACTGAGCCGAATCTCCACGGAGGAAACATGAAGTGTGAAGTCGTCGCGGTCGGCACCGAGCTGTTGCTCGGCCAGATCGTGGATACCAACTCCTCGTGGATCGGCGAGCAACTCGCCCTCGTCGGTATCGACAGCCACTTCCAGACCAAGGTCGGCGACAACCTCGACCGCATGGTGACTGCGCTCCGTCAAGCGCTCGAGCGCAGCGACGCAGTGATCGTCTGTGGCGGCCTGGGTCCGACACAGGACGACATCACCCGCAACGCGATCGCCGAGGTCATGGGAGTCGCGCTGGTCCGCGACCCCGAGATCGTCGAGAAGATCCACGCGATGTTCGGTGGCCGTGGGCGAGAGATGCCCGACAACAACCTGCTGCAGGCCGATGTGCCGGTCGGCGCCACTGTGAATCCCGCGATGCCCGGCACTGCGCCCGGGCTGATGTGTCCGCTCACGGGAGCCGATGAAGGCAAGATCATCTATGCGGTGCCCGGGGTTCCCTGGGAGATGCAGCAGATGGTCACAGCCGGGATCCTGCCCGACCTACAGGAGAGAGCGGGGATCACCTCGGTGATTCGCAGCCGCACGTTGCGGACCTGGGGACAGAGCGAGTCCGGACTTGCTGAGCAACTCGACGACGAGATCCAACGACTCGACGATGCCGGTACCGCGACCATCGCCTTCCTGGCCAGCGGTTGGGAAGGTCTGAAGGTCCGCATCACGGCGAAGGCGCCGACCGAAGCGGAGGTTGTTGCGATCCTCGACGAAGAGGAGCAGCGAGTCCGGGAGATCATCGGTGACATCGTCTTCGGTCTCGACGACGACACCATGGAATCGGTGGTGATGGAGTTGCTCCGCGAGCGGGGCCAGACCCTGGCGCTGGCGGAGTCGCTCACCGGTGGACTGATCGCCAGCCGGCTGACCGCTCACGCGGGATTCAGCGATGTGTTCCGCGGCGCGGTTGTGCCGTATCACCGTGACCTGAAGCAGTCGTTGCTCGGCGCGCCAGACGTGCCTGCGGTGTCAGAGGAGATGGTGAAAGCGATGGCCGAAGGAGTGTGCGCAACCTTGGGCGCCGACGTCGGCATCGCGGTGAGCGGCGTGGCCGGTCCCGACCCTCATGAGGGTCAGGACCCGGGGGCGCTCTGGATCGGTATTCATCTCAACGGCACGTCGGAAGCGGTCAACCTGACCCTCCCATTCGACCGAGAGCGGATCCGCCAATTCACCTGCATCATGGCGCTCAACATGCTTCGTACCCGCCTCCTGGCGGCCTGAGGTGCGCACCGAACTCGACTTCGAACTTCTCGGCCAGACCGTCCAGGACCTGTATCGGCTCAAACAAGGCGAGGTGATGAGCGCCGTCATCCATCTCGGCGTTCGCCTCGAACTCTTCGACGCACTGGCCGCGAACGACGGCGCGACCAGTGAGTCGCTCGCTGCGACCACGGGTCTGCACGAGCGCTGGGTGCGTGAATGGCTACACGCTGTCGCGGCCGCCGATCTCGCCGAGCACGAGGATGGCCGGTTCAACCTGACGCCCGAGGCCAAGGCCACGCTGTGCGACCCGGATCACCCTGCGGCGGTCGCCGGCGTGTTCGGCCCACCGATCACCCATCGCGAGATCGACCGGACCGCTGAGGCGTTCACGACGGGCATCGGCATGACATGGGACGAGCACGGTGCTCACACCTGCCACTTCCAGGCGGCCATGGGCGCAGCCGGCCAGAAGACCTGGCTCGTGCCCGTGATTCTCGACTCGATCGCAGGGATGAGCGATCGGCTTGCCGCCGGCGCGACGGTGGTCGACATCGGCTGCGGCGCAGGTATCGCCGCCACCGTCATCGCTGAGGCCTATCCGAACAGCACCGTGATCGGAATCGACCCGTCGACGCATGCGATCGAGGCGGCCGCAGCCCGCGCCGCCGAAGCCGGCCTCGGCAACCTGTCGTTTCGAGCGGGAATGTTCGATGATCTCGCCGAGCTGACCGATGTCGATCTGTTGCTCACTCTCGACGTGATCCACGACCTGCCGCGACCCGGTGACGCCGTGCGGGCCGCCCGCTCGTGTCTCGCCACCGACGGCGTGTGGTTCGTGGCCGACATCAAGACACGAGGCGGGCTCGAGGACAACCGCAAGATCCCTGTGCTGCCCATGATGTACGGGATGTCGATCCTCTATTGCATGTCGTCGGCGATGTCGGAGCCCGGTGGCGCCGGCCTCGGCACACTTGGCCTCACCGAGGGCGTCTTCGGCGAACTCGCCGCCGCGGCCGGGTTCGACTCGGTCGAGACGCGCGAGTTCGATGTCGACCCGCTCAATCGCTACTTCGAGGTCCGCGTCAGCTGAGCGCGGCCCGCACTGTTTCGGTCGGGGCCTGCCACGCAGCGAATTCGAGCACGGGTACGTAACCCATGGCGACATTGATCGCGAGCATTGCATCGTTGCTTTGCGCGTTGCCGGTGGTGAGACGGATTGCATCAGGTTCCGTCTGGCGGAGCCAACGCCACATGTCGGCCTTGATCCACTTGCCGACTCCTCGACCACGGTGAAGGTGCGTCACCGCGGTGTCCCACTGATACGACGCCGCTGGGCGAGCAGGATTCACATGGACTCGGGTGTGGGCTGCGGCCCGACCCTTGTCGTCGACGGCGAGCATGTTCGCGACGCGTATGCCGAGCGACGCCATGGCGTCCTCCTCTTCTCTCACGTCGTCTTCGTCGATATCCCACGCGTTGATGTCGAGATCCTCGAAGGGCATGTCGTTCATCGCCAGGAGGCTCTCGATCCATGGTGTCATGAGCTCGTCAGGACACGCTCCGACCCATCGCTCGATCCGTACGTCGGTGGCTCGTTGCTGTCCGTCGGCGATCCACCTGTCCATGAGGGCTCCGTCGACCGCGACCATGTCGAGAGCGGAGACTCGCTCCAGCAGCCCGAGCGACATCCCGGCGCGTGTCCAGAAAGCACGTTCGTCGTCGTTTTCGGGTCCCCACCCGGTGATGAGCGTTCGATTGTCGGCCTCTGCGAGGTCGAGCGCGGCGCGAAGCCCCTCGAGACCGGCCTCTGGGTCGGCTGCGGCGCCGTAGATCTGGACGTTGGCCCGATGCAGGTTGTCCTCGTCCATCTCACTCTCGACATGGACGAGAGCGCGAGCTTCGGCGCCGTCGATCACGGCGAATCGCTCGTGTCGATTGCCTTCGGTTCGATCGTCTTCGGCGAAGCGGCGCAGTTCGGGCGCGGTGATCGGCGGCGTTGCGGGGTCGATGGACAGCTCGACTCGCTGCTGAAGGCGGAGCGCGGATTCGAACTCGCCGTCGCCGAGTTCCGTCAGGGGAACGACATGCATCCCTGCAGTCTCGCGCTCGGCGGCAAGGGCGGCGGGGGCTGGTTGTGTGGGGTCGTCCGCGGGCGGGACGGCAGTACACAGCCTCGAGACCCGTCGGATCTTTACCTCAGCGATAGTTTTCTCCCGTGTCTCGTCTTTTCATCGCCGCGTGGCCGCCTCCAGCGGTTGTTGGCACGCTCCGGGAGCTGCCCCGAGAAACCGATGCCGGGATCCGCTGGACCACACCGGACCAGTGGCACATCACGCTGCGCTATCTCGTCGACCGCGAAGCGAGCCGAGACCTCAACGCTCTCGAGCGGGCAGACCGCTCGGTCCTTCAGCCGAGCCAGCGTGAGGTGTCCCCGAAACCCTTCGGGGTGCAGGGGTTCGCCGATACCGGAGGTGGCGT
>CALKOE010000401.1 GCA_938091985.1 uncultured Acidimicrobiales bacterium
GGAACAGCAATCGCCGCTCCGCGACGAGGTCGAGATCCTCAGGGCCGGCCGGTCGGATGACCGGAGATGGGGTGTCTGTCGTCGACATCGCCCGCGACACTACGGTCACGACCGAGGAGGGGTGTGGTGGTTTCTGACGAAGCGCTCGATGAGGTGCGGTCCCGGGGATTCACCGTGGTCGAAGGCTTCCTCCGCGGGCAGGAGCTGGTCGAGGCCCAGGCAGCGTTCGCCGATGTGTTCCCGACCCACGAGACGTTCTTTGCTGATCCCGAGTCGCATGCGGAGCTCGTCAGCCACCAGTTCGGCGGCAACTGGAAGTTCCCGTTCCACAGCTGGCGGCTCAACCGGCTCGCGTATCACCCAGAGCTCGTCAGCGCGGCCGAGCGCTTCTGCGAAACGACCGATCTTCTGCTCTACAAGGTGGAGGCGTGGGCGAAGTACTCCGGTGGGGCCGATTACAACCAGCCGCCGCACCGCGACTTCAGCAACCACAATCTGCTGGTGCCGCGAGCCGACTTCCGGTGGCCGCAGATGACGACATTCCTGCTGCTTTCGGATGTCGGGGAGTCTGACGGCCCGACGATGATCGTTCCGAGGCCGGTGACCCAGAACGTGCCGCTCTCCACCTCGATCATCTCGACGAAGGACTTCGCGGCCGACGAGGTTCCGCTCATCGGCCCGGCCGGCACGCTGCTGATCTACACCACCGACGTCGTCCATCGCGGCTCCTCCATGACAGGCCACCCGGCGAGTCGGTTCGCGTTCCTTGCCGACTACATGGGGCGAGATGCGCCGTGGCTGGGTCGCCGAGCATGGCCCGACAGCGGAAATGCTCCGGCCTGGCAGGAGATCTTCGGTCGGGCGACGCCTCGGGAACTTGCGCTCTTCGGGGTTCCCGCACCCGGGCACGAGTATTGGAACGAGCAGACCATCACCGATGTGGGTGTGCGCTATCCGGCAATGGATATGTCGCCCTACCGCAGCGCGATGGGCTCGAGTGGCCCTACGACACCTCAGGGTTGATCGGGCACGACGCCGGCGTCGATCGCGGCCATGAGTTCGGTGAAGCGTCGAGTGTGGGCAGTCTCGAGATCGAAGGCGCCCTCGGGGATGCCGGCGAATACGTAGCGTTCGCCAGTTCCCAGGGCCTCGCGCACCCGCCGGGCGCACAGAGCGGGGTCCAACCCGACGAGCCCTGCGAATTCCTGGGTCGGGTCCTCGGTGCGCCGACCCATGTCGCTCGGCCGGTTGCGTTCGGCGGCGACGATCTGCGATTTCACCATGCCAGGGAGGAGGGCTGACACACCGATCGGTGATCCGGCGAGTTCGTCGGCGAGTGCATCGGTGAGCGAAAGAATGGCGGCCTTCGATGTGCCGTAGATCCCCGTCGCGCCGAGCGCAGCGATCGACGAGGTGTTGACGATGTGACCGGGTTCGCCGTTGGCCTGCATCCGGGGGAGAAAGGTGGTGACCCCGTTGATCGTTCCCATGACGTTGACGCCGTAGAGCCACTGCCAGTCTTCGATGATCGCGTCGGCGAATCCTTTGAAGACGAGTACACCCGCGTTGTTGCAGAGCACGTGCACCGCGCCGAACCGTTCGTACGCAGAATCGGCGAGCGCGGTCATCGAAGCGTGGTCGCTCACGTCGACTTCGACCGCGATCGAATCGACGCCCGCCTCGGCCGCCACTTCGGTCGCCTTCTCCAGTTCGATGTCGGCCACGACCGTGCGCATTCCGGCGGCCGCGAACTCGAGCACCAGAGCCCGGCCGATGCCGCTGCCGCCCCCGGTGACAACTGCGACGCGATTCTCAAGGTCGTCCATGGCGATTGACCGTACTGGCGGGGCCTCTTACGGTCGATCTCATGACGACTCATCCCGAGATGACCGACGCCGAGCTCGATCAGCCGGCCATGATCGTGTCGAGCGACAGCCACGTCGGCCCTCGGCTGAATGATGACCTCCGCCAGTACTGCCCCGAGGCCTGGCTCGAAGAGTTCGACAACGATGTGTCGAAGCAGACCTATCTGGCCGAGAAGGCGGCGCGGCAGGCAGCCGCCGATGGTGAGGTGGCTGCCCCGCACCCCAACCTCGACCTCCCGGGTCACTACGACCCTCACGCTCGTATCGCCGACATGGATGCCGAGGGCGTGGCGAGCGAAGTGTTGTTCCACTTCAGTCAGAACGGCGAGAACTTCCCGTGGGTTGGCCAGGGATTGTGGACGATCTACGACTTCGAGCGGGGCGCCGTCGCCTACGAGATCTACAACCGGTGGTTGGCCGACTTCTGCTCGGTCGACCCCGCCCGCCACATCGGACTCGCCTACCTGCCCACCTGGGACATCGACGCCGCGATCACCGAGATGCGCCGCTGCCGCGAGTCGGGCCTGAAGGCGATCAACTTCCCGCCCCCGAGCCGGCCGAACCACATCGAATACAACAATCAGGCCTGGGATCCTTTCTGGGCCGCGTCTGCCGAACTCGACATGGCGCTCGTGACCCACGCAAGCGGCGCGGCG
>CALKOE010000402.1 GCA_938091985.1 uncultured Acidimicrobiales bacterium
CGAAAGAACAGCGGAGTGATCGTGGTGGTCGCATGGACCGCCACTCGCAGCCGCGGGATGTCGACCCCTTCGGAGATCATGCGAACCGCAATCACCCACGCGCCGTCGCCGCGCGCATAGTCATCGATGACTTCAGATGCCTTGGGGTCGTCTGACACGGCGAGGTGCGGTCGCTCCCCCGTCCACCGTTCGAGAAGATCGGCGATGCCGCGGGCGTGCTCCTGATCCATCGCGATCACCAGCCCACCGGCGTCGGGCGACTGACGGCGGATCGATCGCAAACGCTCGTCGGCTTTGACCAGCACCGTGGAGAGCCAGTCTCCGTCGACGCTGAGCGCCGTGCGGAGACGGGCGCTTCGATCCTCCTGATCGAGGTCGTCGCCGAAGCTGGCCTCTTTCATCGACCCATCCGCGCCGATCCACTCCATGTGGCCGTCGAAGCGGGGAAAGAAGACCGGGCGCACCACGCCCCCGTCGACAAGTGCGCTTCCGTAGTCGTACTCGTAGTCGGCGACGGCGTCACCGTGATCGCCGAGCGTGTAGTTGACGAACGGGATCGGGGAATCGTCGGAACGAAACGGAGTGCCCGACAGGAGCAAACGGGCAGCTGCGTTCTCGAACGAGATCTCCACACCCTCGCCCCAGGTCTTGTCGCCGCCGGCGTGGTGAATCTCGTCGAGGATCACGATGCCACCCTCACTGAGCTTCCGAAGCAACCGCGACGACGAGGCCGCCTGTGCGTAGGTCACGACGATCCCGTGCATGTCGCTCGGCACCGTGGGCTCGCGCCCCTCCCAGTTGGGCTCGAGGTGAAACCCGAATCGCTCCGCGGCGGACGCCCACTGCATCTTGAGGTGACGGGTGGGGACGACCACGACGAACGGTCGGCGCTCTCCCCCAAGCCAGTGCCGCACCGCGGTGAGCGCAAACGTCGTCTTTCCGGCTCCCGGGCAAGCGACCGCAAGGAAGTCGCGGTGGCCGCCTTCGATGTCCTTCTCCTTGGCGACCTTGTCGAGAAAGTCTCGCAACGCCGAGTGCTGCCACTTTCGCAGGGTGATCGACCGGGACGCAGGCACGGCGGCCGACGATAGCGACGTGCGATGCGACCGCGGCGAACCCTGATCGGTAGATTTCCGCCATGGCAGATCCGCGTCCCATCGAAGAACAAGTCACCCTCGAATTCCACGGCAAGGTCGCCGTCATCACGATCGACCGACCCGAGGTTGGCAATGCGCTCAACCCGCCGTGCCGCGATCGAATCCGCGACCTCTTCAACGAGTTCAACGTGAACCACCGAGCGCGAGCGATCGTGCTCACTGCATCAGGCGAGAAGCTCTTCTGCCCCGGCGCCGACCTCTCCCACGTCTACGAGAACGACCGAGCTGAGGACATTCCCGATCGCGTGATCGGCGACCCTCGCCGGATGATGATGGACGGCCAATACACGCTCTTCCCTGCGCTGCTCGACTGCGACATCCCCGTGATCGCTGCGGTCAACGGCACCGCCGCCGGTATGGGTGCCCATCTCGCCCTCGCCTGCGATCTGGTGATCTGCGCCGACAACGCCAAGTTCGTCGAGGTCTTTGCTCGCCGTGGCCTCGTCCCCGATGCCCTCGGCCCGTGGCTGCTCCCCCGTATCATCGGCGTGCGCCGAACGATGGAGCTCATGCTCTTCGCTGAGGACGTGACTGCAGAGAAGGCGCTCGAATGGGGCCTCGCCAACAAGGTCGTGCCGCAGGCCGAACTCATGGACACCGCGATGGAGTGGGCCCAGCGCCTGGCCGACGGCCCGACTCGCTCCTTCGGCTTCACGAAGTGGCTGGTCAACCAGAGCCTCGACACCGACCGCAAGTCGATGATGGAGAACGAAGCCCTCGCCGTAGAGCTCAACACCTACACCGCAGATTCCGAAGAAGGCGTGGCGAGTTTCCGCGAGCGCCGAAGCCCCGAATGGAAGGGCTACTAGGTCACGGTCAGTCGGCGAACAGCGAGCCGACGCCTGCGAGGATCGGGACCAGCGCCCAGCCGACGATCAGGATGATCATCGCGATCAACGCGAACTGCTTGGCCGCATCGCCGGGAGGGTTGCCGCAGCGGCCAATGGTCTCGTAGAGCGCCTTGAACGGTTTCTCGGTGGTCAACACGATCCGGCGACGGGCCACGGCGGCGCCGCGGATGATGACCCAGCTGGCAACCGTGGACAACACCAGCAGCACGCCACCGATGATGAACCACCCGAGCTTGTTGCCCGTGGCCGAGGACGCCCCGTTGACAACACCGCTGATCAGCGACGAGATCAACGCACCACCGAGCAGGAAGCTGGGCACGCCCAAGGGGTTCTTCTTGAATCCCTCACCGACGAGATCGGCGTGGATCCGGGCCCGCCGGAGCTGATGTCTGGCCGGATCATCGGGAAGGCAGTTCGCCTCACGACGGGCGTAGAGCTTGCGCATGTTCTGCGCCAGCGACTTCTGGTGATTGCTCACGATGAAGCGAGTGACCAGCTGAATGAGATACGCACCGATGGCATTGAGCGGGCCGGGGAGCTTGGTCTTGACGCTGCGGGCCCCGTTGCGATCGAGAACCTCGAGCGAACGGATCGCCATCGCGTGGGCCGCGTCGAAGCGTTCGGGATGGCCCAGCGGCCGCTTGCCTGCGAGCTGCAGGATGATGTCTCGGTCGACG
>CALKOE010000403.1 GCA_938091985.1 uncultured Acidimicrobiales bacterium
GACACGACGATGACGGGCCACCTCAGCGGCACCACCGATCTCGTCGTGTGCGCTTCCGCCGACGAGATGAATCCCCGGGGCGACGTCAGCGAGCCTGAGCCGCAGAGTGGAGTCGGCCCGAGCAAGGCGCTGCTGGAGGTCGGTGTCCTCGTAATAGAGGAAGAACGAGTCGTCGAAGCCTCCGACCGACCGGAGAACTTCGGTAGGCAGCGAGAGAACCGCTGCTGAGGCCCAGCGCTCGGACAGCGGCCACGAGCCGGCGTGTTGGGCGAGCGAGGAGGTGTGGTTGCGCCCCCATCCACCGAGCAACGGAGCGACTACACGCCGCAGCGCTCCCCCGCGCGGCGCGAATCGTCCGAGGCGTCGAGCGGTGAAGAAGAACGCCGGAGGGTTCCAGTAGCTGTTGACAACGGAGTTCGGCACGCCGTTCTCCTCGACCAACGGGATGGTCACCAACTCCGTCTCTGCGGCGTCGACGAGCGCGGCGAAGTGATCGGGCTCCAGCCGCGTGTCGGGATTACACAGGACGACGCGGGGTGTCTGGATATGCGACAGCGCCGTGTTGATGGCTGCTCCGAACCCCAGATTGGTTCCGTCGCCGAGATCGATGACTCCCGGGCGGCCGGTCTGCGCCGGAAGGCGGTGATCGTTGTGCACGACGAAGACCGGCGTCTCCGCCGGAATCCAATCGAGATCGAGGCGGTCTACTCCGTAGGCGACGTACACAACCGAGGCGGGGGCCGTCATCGTCCGTCACCTCCGACCACTGACCGCACCGTGCGCACCAGAATCCGGAGGTCGACGGCCAGGCGCTGGTGGCGCATGTACCAGAACTCGTACTGAAGCTTCTCGAGCGCATCGCTGGTCGAGGATGCGTAGCCCTGATTGACCTGGGCCCATCCCGTGAGTCCGGGCTGCACGAGGTGCCGCAATTGGTAGAAGGGCAGCTTCTCGGTGAGTTGCTCGACGTAGTGCGGTTGCTCCGGTCGAGGTCCCACCATGGACAGCTCGCCCTTCAGCACATTGATGAGCTGGGGCAGTTCGTCGACGTGGCTCCGGCGGAGCAAGTGCCCGAACGCCGTGATCCGTGCGTCGTCGCATTCCGTCCAATCGGACGCCTCGCCTGCGGCGTCGCGCATCGAACGAAACTTCCGGATCTCGAAGACGACCCCGTTCTTGCCGACGCGGTCCTGCCGGTAGAAGAGGGATCCGCGATTGCCGACGAGGTTGCCGAGAGCCACCACCGGAATCGCCAGGAACAGAACCGGCAAGAAGAGAAGTGCTGCGCCCACGTCGATAAGGCGCTTGCGCCGTGCGAAACGGGCGCGGTGAATCTCCCCGATGTCGAACATCAACGAGATTCGTTCCAGCTCCCCGACCGGCAGTCGCCCGAGCCAGTATTCGTAGAACAGCGACAAGGTGCGGACCCGCACGCCCTGAGCGTGCAGTGATGCCACCTGCTCAACGACGGCTTGGTCGGCCTGTGCTGCCCGGTCGAGGACGACGACGGTACCGCCGGCCCCTTGAGTGGCATCGACGAGCGGCGTCGTTCTCCCCGGCATCCCGCGGGCGTCGACAACATCGAGCACGGCAACGATTTCTGCGGGGCGTTCCGGGCTCTCGGCGAGCGCCAGCGGCACTGCGTCCATGTCCTCGCCACACCCGACGAGCACGACCTGATCACGACTCAGGGCCCGTCGCCGGTCCCGTCGAACAGCGAGGCTGCGGGCCGCGAGCCACACAGCAACACTCGGCATCGCGCCCAATACGACGAACCGAGGCAACACCGCCATTCCCAGCACCAACTGCGCGATCGAGATCACGACGGCACCGGTGACCACACTTACGATCGCGGCTGCTGCGACCTGTCGGACCCGGTCGAACACATCAGGAAGTCCGAGGGAGTAGGCAGCGAGCGTCAGGGTCGCGGCATACCCCGCAGTCCACAACAGTCGGCTGTCGCCGAACGAGTACTGGGGTGCAGCGAGGCGCGAGTGCACGAATCCGAGCGCGACGACGATCGTGACGATGCCGACCGGCATGACCGGTCCGGCTCGCTTCACGGCCGGGGTCCTTCGAGTTCGACGACCGCGATCCACGCGTGCCATCGCAGCGGCGAGGACGGGCGAAGAAGGAGTCGATCGGCGCCGCGGAGCACGCTGCGCGCCGCCCTACCTGCGAGATGATCGCCCACTGGCACGGCGGCCAGATCGAGCAGATGGTGGGTTTCGACACGAACCGAGTCGAACCAACGACGCGCCAGGTCGATTTCGTCTCGACGGATCGGATGTTCGAATCGATCGCGGCGGTGAAGCGTTCGCCGGCGATAGGCGTTGATGACGGGGTTGTGACCGAGCGCCTCGAGCAGCAGTCCCCTGCCGCCGGGCCGTAGCACTCGGGCCATCTCCGCGTAAGTGCGGGCGATATCGAGCCGATGAAGCGAACTGACGCCGACCACGACGTCACAGCAGGCATCGGGCAGCAACAGCGTTTCGGGCGCCATCTCGGCAAAGCGGGCGGCCGACAACTCTCGGCGCTCCGCTTCGTGTCGCGCTCGTGCGACGTCGTCGATGTCGGTGCTGACCCCGAGGACTTCGACGCCGCGGGCAGCGAGATCAAAGGCGAGGGCATCGGCTCCACAGCCGAGTTCTAGAACCTCGGCATCACCCGGA
>CALKOE010000404.1 GCA_938091985.1 uncultured Acidimicrobiales bacterium
GAGTCGTCGTCGTCGAACACCGAGCGTCCGGGTGCGACATCGTCGTCGACCGCATCGCCGGCGTCGACGGCGCGGAAGTCCTCGTCGTCGGAACCGCTGTATTGGTCAGTCATGGTCTCGCCCTTCCCTGGACTGATGGAGGTCAGACCTCCATCAGCTCCTGCTCTTTTTGGGCCTGCGCCTCATCGATCGCCGCGATATGTGCATTCTTCAGGACGTCGAGTTCCCCCTCGGCCCGTTGAATGTCGTCGGAGGAGACTCCCCCGTCGTTCTCGAGATCGTCAAGATCCTTGCGCGCGGCACGTCGTACTGCATTCACACTCTGCTTCGCGTCTTCCGCCATCGAACCCACCACACGGGCGAGGTCGCGGCGACGCTCTTCGTTCAGCGGGGGGAACGCCAATCGAATGATACGGCCGTCGTTGGACGGCGTGAGACCCATGTTGGAATTCACGATCGCCCGTTCGATGACCTCGAGATTCGCCAAGTCGTGGGGGGTCACGATCAGCATTCGAGCCTCGGGCACACCGAAGCTCGCGAGTTCCTGGAGACGCATCTCCACGCCGTAGGCCTCAGCGGTCAACCGCTCGAACAGCGCTGAACTGGCTCGGCCGGTACGGATCGTCGAGAACTCGGAACGGGCGTGCGCGACTGAAGCGTCCATCTTTTCGGCGGCATCTAGAAGCACCAACTCGATCAATTCACTCACGACGACCCCTTCACGTCATCGACGAGCGTACCGATCGCCTCCCCTTCAAGCAGGGACCGAAAGTTTCCCTCGCCCATCAGGTCGAAGACCACGATCGGCAGGTCGTTGTCCATGCACAGGGTGATTGCCGTTGCGTCCATGACCTTGAGGCCACGATTCAGCACATCGAGATAGCTCACGTGTCCGAGTTTGGTCGCGTTCGGGTCGACGCGTGGGTCGGCGGTGTAGATCCCGTCGGTGCCGCCATGCGTGCCCTTCAGCACCGCATCGGCTTCGATTTCCACCGCGCGTAGCGATGCAGCGGTATCGGTGGTGAAGAAAGGGTTGCCGGTGCCACCGGCAAAGATGACGATTCGGCCCTTCTCCAGATGACGTGTGGCCTTGCGTCGGATGTAGGGCTCGGCCACCTGCGCCATGTGGATCGCAGACTGCACTCGTGTGGGCTGACCCATCTGTTCGAGCGTGTCCTGCAGGGCAAGACCGTTCATCACGGTCGCGAGCATGCCCATGTAGTCGGCCTGGGCGCGATCCATACCCGCACCCGATCCTTGGATGCCGCGCCAGATGTTGCCGCCACCGACAACGATCGCGATGTCGACGTCGAAGTGGTTGCGCGACGCCACGATGTCTTCCGCGATGGCGCGCACCGTCGGACCATCGATGCCGTAGTCCTGAGGGCCGGCAAACGCCTCCCCGGAGAGCTTCAGCAACACCCGGCTCCAACGAGCTGGGTGTGTTCCCCGGGAAGTGTCGTCGCCCATGATCAGCTACCGATCACGACCTGCACGTAGCGGACGATCGATCCGCCACCGAGACTCTCTTTCACAGCGGTCTTGTCGCCGTGGAGACCCTGCTCGAGCAGCACTCGCTCGCCGAACCAGCCGCGCATACGACCGTCGACGATCTTGTCCCAGGCCTGCTCGGGCTTACCTTCGGCCTTCGTGATCTCGAGCAGCGACTCGCGCTCCTTGGCCGCTTCTTCCTCCGGCACCTCTTCGGCGCTGAGGTAGGTGGGCTTGGCGAAGGCGATGTGGAGTGCGACCTGGTGGAGGTCTTCTTGGCTGACGCCGCTGCCCTCGACGACCACGGCGTTCACGCCGCGACCGTCCTGAACGTGGAGGTAGGTGTCGACGGTGTTGCCGTCGGCGGCTTCGATCCGCTCGACCGAACCCACGGCGATGTTCTCCTTGATCGTGACCTGAAGGTCCTCGATCTGGGTGGCGTGCGCCTCGATTGCACCTGGTCCATCGGCGAGCACCGCGTCTGCGAGCAACTGAGCGAGACCGGTGACGGCCTCGTTCTTCGCCGAGAAGTCGGTCTCGGTCTTGATCTGGACGAGTGCGGCACGGTTGCCGTCGAGTGCGAGGGCAATCGTGCCCTCATTGTTTTCGCGGTCGCCACGATCGGCGGCCTTGGCCAAACCCTTTTCACGCAAGAGCTGGGTCGCTGCTTCCATGTCGCCGTCGCACTCGGTGAGTGCCTTCTTGGCGTCCATCATTCCAGCGCCCGTTGCGTCGCGCAGGGCTTTGACGTCCTTGGCGGAAATCGACATCTCTGTGTTCCTCAGTTGTTTCTTGGTTGTCGCGTGCTTCTTGGATCTCGTGCGGCGCGGGTGTTGTCGCTCGGGCTACTCAGGCCTCGGGCGTACCTTCGTCGCCGGCCTGCGGCAGCGATTCTTCCACAGGAGCCGGGGCCGCTTCAGCGGCTTCCTCGACCGGGGCCGTTGCCGGGGTCTCAACCGCTTCGGGTGCAGCCTCTGCTTCGGTCGTCGCGGCGGCCACGCGGGCCTCCCGCTCGGCGGCGGCAGTGGCAGCCTCAGCACGAGCAGCTTCCTGCTGTGCGGCGACTTCGGCCTCTTCGAGGGCGTTGCGCTGCGCGCCTGCCTCGCCGGCCTTTTCCTGCTTCTTCGAGCGGATGAACCGGCCCTCCTGCACAGCGTCGGAGATGACGCGACACATGAGCTGACCGGCGCGGATGGCGTCGTCGTTGCCCGGGATGGCGTAGTCGACGAGGTCGGGGTCGCAGTTGGTGTCGACGACCGCAACGATCGGCACACCGATCTTGCGAGCCTCGGTGACGGCGATGTGCTCCTTCTTCGTGTCGAGCACGAAGATGGCGTCGGGCAGCTTCTCCATGTCGCGGATGCCGCCGAGGTTGCGCTCGAGCTTCACGAGCTCACGGTTGATGAGCAGCGCTTCCTTCTTGGGCATCGCTTCGAACTCGCCCGAGTCGCGCATGCGGGCGTAGTCCTTCATCTTGCCGACGCGCTTCGAGATGGTCTGGAAGTTGGTGAGCATGCCGCCGAGCCAACGCTCGTTGATGTAGGGCATGTTGCAGCGCTCGGCGTAGGACTGGATGGAGTCCTGGGCCTGCTTCTTGGTGCCGATGAAAAGCACGGTGCCGCCATTGGCGGTCAGGTCGCGGATGAAGACGTAGGACGACTCGAGGTGGTTGAGCGTCTGGTGGAGGTCCACGATGTGGATACCGGAGCGCTCGCCGTGGATGAACCGCTTCATCTTCGGGTTCCAGCGGCGGGTCTGGTGACCGAAGTGGACTCCGGCCTCCAACAACTGCTTCATGGAGATGACTGCCATGGTGTTTCTTCTTTCCCGGTTGCGTGTTCGTGCGGGACGCCGAGGCGACCGGGTGTTGCACGAACCCAGTGATTCCGTCGACTCCGAGGTGGGGTCGTCCGAGGCCCAAACGGGCCGTCGAGGAGTGTATCGGGCTCAGACGTCAGGCCCGCTGTCGAAAACGGAATGCCGCCAGAGCGGTGCGCCACGAGGCGAACAGAGGTCTGGGCGCGGCCGAACAGCCCGGCTGGATCGACATAGACGCCCCGTATGCGCACGGTGAAGTGGAAAGGACCCTCGGCGGTCGCCACTGGCTGACCACGACGCACCCGGGCGCCCCGGGAAACCAGAACGTCACCGACGAATCCGGAGGTGCTGCGCAGACCTCCTGAGTGCTCGATGCTCACAAAGAGACTCCCACCGACTTGTCCGGCGAACGCCACCACACCGTCGGCGGCGGCCCGAACAATGGTGCCGACGTCGGTGTCGTACTCGATGCCTCGATTCCCTGGTCCGTAGGGTCCGTCGGGCAGACGAAACGGATCGAGAACCGGCGAATCG
>CALKOE010000405.1 GCA_938091985.1 uncultured Acidimicrobiales bacterium
ACCCGCCGTCATCGGTCGACGATGTCCTCGCGATGCTCGACCTGGTCGCAGCCGACGCCGAACTCGGTCCCGCGATCGATGCCGACCGAGTCGGCATCAGCGGACACTCCGCCGGCGGCGGAACCACACTGGCGGTCGCCGCCACCGGCGACTTCGCCGGTTACGTCTCCTTCGCCTCGGGCGCCCGCGACGACACCGAACTCCCCGACATGCCGTCGATGTTCATGGCCGGCGCGATCGACACGATCATCGAGCCCGAACGCACCCGTAGCGCGTTCGACCTTGCGCCCGCACCGAGTTGGTACCTCGAGTTCGCCGACTCCGGCCACCTCGCCTTCTCCGATCTCTGCGCTGTCGGCGACGGCGATGCAACGCTGATCGGCCTCGCCGAAGCGGCGGGACTCAGCGACTTCCTCAACGACGGCATTCGCCGGCTGGGTACCGACGGCTGCGAAGAGCCCAACCGCCCCGTGACCGAGGTCTGGCCCGGTATCCACCAGGCCACCACGGGCTTCTTCCGGTTCGTCTTCGGTATCGACGAGGAGCCCATCGGCGTGGATGCGTCTGTCGTCGACGGGGTCACCGCCGACTCGAAGTAGGAGGCTCCGGGAGGCGCAGCCTCGACCCCAACCGCTCAACTTCGGTTTTGGAGTTCCGATGGGTCGAGGTGAGTTCTTTCATCGACGCCCTCTTCGAGCCGGAACGCCATTGCTCCTGCGGGCATCACGAAGGCTCGCACTGCCACGGTTTCAGCAACCAGGCCTGCATGTGGTGCGACTGCCGCGTGTTCGCCGACCCGGATCGCGAAGCGGCAACGACCGCCCGCCGCGAACCAGGGCCGTTGCGACACTTCTTCGCATCTCGCTGACCTGGCGGTAATTCGTTCGACGGGTCGCCGAGGATTTCGTACGGTGCTCGAAGCGAACGACGACGGGTCGTTCCTCCCGGAAGGAGCACTGACGATGTTCACAAAGCTCGTGACTCAGATCGATCGGCTCCTCGGCTTCCACTGGAATGCCATCCGGGTGCCGTCCCTCGGCTGAGCCCGCCGCCTGGACCCGACGCGGCACGGATCGCGTCACTCACACGACCATGCCGCGACCTGTCGCGTCCCCGCTCGTCGTCTGTTCCGCGCTCTCTGAGCGCCCCCTCGATTCGAACTCGACCTGAAGGACACCTCATGCAAGAACTCTTGGTACTCGCCATGATCCTCGATAGTCGCGGCAAACCGGACTGGCGGGAACGCCAACCGGTCCGCCGGCCCACCCGACCCGCACCTCGCCCCGCACCACCGCGGCGGGTCAACCCCGGCCGCAAGTAGCGCCGGGTACGGCCGGGCGGGGATCACGCTCCTACGCTGGGAGTCGCGTGATCCCCGCCCTCACACCGCTCGAAGATTTCCGAGACCAGCTCGGACGCGGTATCCGGCGCGTGCTCGCCGGGACCACCGAGGCACCCGAGCGGGCACTCTCGTTCGAAGAGGACCCGGGCCTGTTCGGCCCCGACAGCGCCACGTTCGAGGTCCACAGCGACGCCTCGATGATCATCGGCGGGTTGCGCGCACTGCTGCTCCAGACAATGCACCCGCTCGCCATGGCCGGGGTCGCCGACCACTCCAACTATCGAAGCGACCCCCTCGGCCGGTTGCATCGCACCGGCGGCTTCGTCGGCACCACCACCTTCGGCACGACAGAAGACGCTGAGCGGGCAATCCGCACCGTTCGCAATGTCCATCTTCGGGTGCGAGGTACCGCACCTGATGGTCGGGCCTACGAAGCAACGGACCCCCACCTCCTGCAGTTCGTGCACTGCACCGAAGTCGACAGCTTTCTGCGAGCCCGCGAGCGCTACGGCGCAACCCCGCTCTCGACCGGCGCAGGCGACCGCTACGTCAACGAGATGGCCCAGATCGCCGAGAAGCTCGGCGTCTTGCGAGCGCCGCGTACGCGAGCCGACCTCACCGCGGTGCTCGATGGTTACCGGCCCGAGCACCACATCGGGAGCCAAGCCCGAGAAACCGTGCGATTCCTCGCCTGGCCTCCACTCCCCTTGGCGACCCGCCCGACGTATGGCGTGGTCTTCGCCGCAGCGGTGTCGATGCTGCCGCGCTACGCCCGGTGGCAACTGCGCCTGCCCGTGGCCCCACTCGTCGAGCCACTCGCGATCCGCCCGGCCGCCACCATTGCGATGCGAACGCTCGGGTGGGCGCTCGGCGATCACCCGTCAACCAACAACCAATAGGGTCACGACATGGAACTCGTTGAGGTGCAGCGATTGATGGAGGAGCTCTACGGAGCCACCGATCGGGAGCGAGGCATCCCCTCGACCGTCGCGTGGCTGTGTGAGGAGCTCGGCGAGCTCGCGCAGGCGGTTCGCAAGGGCACGCGGGAGCAGCAGCTCCACGAGTTCGGTGACGTGTTGGCGTGGCTCGCGTCGCTGGCCAACCAGCTCGACATCAGCCTCGACGAAGCGATGTCGCGCTACGTCACGAACCCGCCCTGAGCTACGACCCCGACAAGAGCCCTTGGGCAACCATCGACTCGGCGATCTGAATGGTGTTGAGCGCGGCGCCCTTGCGTAGATTGTCGCCCGACAAGAACAGCGAGAGCCCGTGCTCGACCGTGGGATCGACCCGTACCCGGCCGACAAAGGTGGGATCCGCACCGGCGGCCATCAGCGGCGTGGGGACGTCGGTGAGCACCACGCCCTCGGCACCGGCGAGCAGCTCGAGCGCTCGTTCGACACTGATGGCCGACGAGAACCGGGCATTGATCGACAGCGAGTGACCTGTGAATACCGGGACACGCACACAGGTGCCGGCCACCTTGAGTTCGGGAAGGCCGAGGATCTTGCGGCTCTCGTCACGAAGCTTCTGCTCTTCGCTCGTCTCGAGCATGCCGTCGTCGACCAAGCCGCCGGCGAAGGGAATGACGTTGCACGCGATCGGCTCGACGAAGTTCGCGCCCGCTTCCAGGGCGATGGCCGAACCGTCGAAGGCCAGCTCACCGGCATTTCCGCCGAGCTTTTGGAGCTGGGTGTCGAGCTCGTCGACACCGGAGAGTCCCGCACCTGACACTGCCTGGTAGGTCGAGATCACCAGTGCTTCGAGGCCGGCCTCATCGGAGAGCACCTTGAGCGGCGCCATGGCGACCATGGTCGTGCAATTCGGGTTCGCCACGATCCCCTTTGGGATGTCGTGGAGCACCTCGGAGTTGACCTCCGGCACCACCAGCGGAACGTCGGGATCCATACGCCAGGCCGACGAGTTGTCGATCACGATGCAGCCCTGGGCGGCAACCTTCGGAGCCAGTTCCTTGCTGGTGCCGCCACCGGCCGAGAAGATGACGATGTCGAGACCCGTGTAGTCGGCCTCGGCGGCATCCTCAACAGTGATGTCGCGACCCTGCCACTCGATCGTCTTCCCCGCGGACCGAGCCGAGGCGAAGAGCCGGAGCGTGTCGACAGGGAAGTTCCGCTCGGCAAGCAGTGTCTGCACGACAGCGCCGACCTGACCGGTTGCACCAACGATTCCTACGTCCATGCCGACAAGGCTACCGCTCGCAAATGGGGGGACCGGCGTGATTTTCTTCCTCACCGTGTAGCGCGAACGATCTCGGCAGCGGTCTCCAAGGGTGTGACGACGATCGAGATCCTCGGCGCGACAGATTCTCCGCAGCCGACTCCCCCACTCAGCCCCCGTGTCGCGATCCTGACGATCGCCGGTCTGGTTCTGGGCGGCGCACTGCTCGCCGTGCTCGCCGGGCCCGAACCGGTCTCGCCTGCGCCCACCCACTCGCCGGACGGTCTGGCCATCGTTCCAGAGGCGGAATGAATCCGAGCGGCGCGGCCTGAACGGCCTTCACCGACGCTACGGTGCACCTCACTGAACAGCGTTCGGTTCCGTGTGATCGCTGCAGTTCAGCACAGTCTCCGATCCCCCAGCCGGCGGCTCTACTCAGGAACGCGGTTCGTAGGATGCACCGTTGGCCTGCCACCAGGCATCGACGCGGGTGTAGAGCTCCTCGTCGGAAAGCTCGCCTTCGGTCCGCTTCACCTCGAGCAGCATCTTGAGGATGTCGCCGACATGGCGGCCGCCGCCGGTACCGAGGTGGGTCATCACAGCCTGGCCGTCGATCTGGGGGCGTTCGGCGGCCCGACGTTCTTCCTCGGCCAGGTCGGCAATGCGACGTTCGAGATCATCGATCGACCGCTGCAGATCCGCAGCCTTCTGCTTGTTGCGGGTGGTGCAGTCAGAACGGATCAGCGCATTGAGTCGACCGAGGAGCGGGCCGGCGTCACGGGCATAGCGACGCACCGCGCTGTCGGACCAACCGTCGGCGTATCCCTT
>CALKOE010000406.1 GCA_938091985.1 uncultured Acidimicrobiales bacterium
GGAGATCTTGCAGCCTTCGAAGCTCGTGTTGGTGAGCTTCGTGAAGCGCAGCGCGGTGAGGTCACACTCGACGAAGCGGGTGGCGTTGACCTCGAGCTCGATGCCGGGCTGTGCCCGAAACGTCACGCCCCGGAGAACCGAACCTCTGATCTCGAGCTGTTCGCACAAGCTGATTTCGACGCCACCTTGCAGATCGGCCTCGACGATCGATCCCCAACGTTCGTCGACGTCGATCGCGCCGTCGCCACGCGGCTCGGCGAGCGGCCCAACGGCCTTCGGCGGTGTCGCGAACGGTTCGTCGACTGCAACCCAGGGCATGGCGTGTCAGCTGTGGGGCTCGAACACGACCTTGATCGCACCCGAGGCCCGATCACGAGCGGCCGCGAACGCCTCGGTTGCTCCCTCGAGCGGGAACCGATGCGTGATCATGACATTGCCCAGGTCGGGGAGCTCGGCGAGCAGCGCCGCCGCGCCGTCGATCTCGCGACCGTTCGGCGTGCGTCCATACATCATCGCCGGAATGAGTTCAGCCTCTTGCATGAGCAGCCCAACGTCGATCTCAACCGGGTCCCAGAACGATCCGACCATGCAGATTCGCCCGCCCCGGATGACCCGACGGACCGATTCCTTGATCGAGTTGGTGTTGCCCACGGCATCGAAGACCACGTCGAAGCCGGCGGCGAATCCTGCGTCGTCGTCGATCACGGTTGCGCCGAGCCGTTCGGCCGCGACTCGTTGGTGTTCGTGGCGGGCGGCGATGGCGACCGGGAAACCGGCGCGACGAAGCGTGGCAACCAGGGCGAGACCGATCGGTCCGGCGCCGATGACCGCAACGCGTTCGCGAGACGCGAGGCGCGAACGGTTGAGCCCGTGCACCGCGACGGCGAGATTCTCGACGAGGGAAGCGTCACCGATCGAGATCCCGGCGGCGAGCGGAACCAGCGCGTCGGTGGGGACGCTCATGTATTGCGCCATCCCACCGTCGGCCACGATGCCCATCACCTCGGCGCCGTTCTCGCAGGCGTGTCGGTCGCCATCGGCGCACGAGAGGCAGTGTCCGCACGAGCGGAAGGGCTCGAGCGCCACGGCACGCCCGTCGTCGAGGTGGCCGGATATCTCGTGGCCGAGCACCTTGCCCTCGACCCAACCCGCGTCGAGCAGGTGGAGATCGGAACCGCAGATGCCGACGGCCGCGACCTTCACACGGACATCGCCGTCGCGCAGGCTGAACTCGGACTCTTCGACGGTCGGCACTCCGTCGATGACACGGATTGCTTTGTTGGATGCAGTCATGTCGTCACCACTCGATCAGGTCGCGTACGTGGTGGGTCTCGTTGATCGACCGAACCGACCGGATGCCGTTCGACGCGGCCCGCACTCGGCTGATCCCGCAATAGTCGGGCGTGAGCGACAACGGGTCGTCGAACCGCAGAATGGTGCGCAGGAAGATCGACGTGACCATCCCGTGGCAGTACACCGCCACCTTCTTCGACTTGTTGGTGTCGATAACGTGTTGAAAGCCGCGACTCACTCGCTCGGTAAACGCTTCGATGCCGTCGCTGAACACGTGGTCGTGGACGTTGCCTTCGAAGAAGTGAGCGGCATCCGGGTCGTCGGGCGACATCTCCTCGGCGGGGATGTAGACGCTGTTCTTGTGGTCCGACTCCTTGATGTCGTCGAGCTGCTCGACGTCGAAGCCGAGCGTGGACGCAAGAGGGATCGCCGTCTCGTAGGCCCGCCGCATCGTGGATGAGACGATGTGGTCGATCCCTTCGGCCTCGAGGAACTCGGCGACTCGCTTCGCCTGCTCCTGACCGGTCTCGGACAGCCCCGGATCGGCCGAACCTTCGCCGTCACGAATGACCTGACGCTCGGGACGGCCATGTCGAATGATGTAGAGATCCACCCCGTGAGGCTAGGACGCGTCGAGGGCGCCCGGCGAAACGAGGCCGATGCCCAGTCCCACAACCTCTGGCATGGCGATCCGCCCCCCGATGACCGGGAGCCCGGGCGCAACGTCGGTCTGCAGCATGCCGGCCGTAGCGAGTCCGTGGGCCGACCCGAGCCCGCACGCCGCGGCGACATGGGCGGCGTGGGCCAGCCCCACAGCCGAGTCGATCATCGATGTGACGATCACCTCGAGACCGACTCCGCGAGCCGTCAGGATCAGTTCGATGGCGAGATCAGGGCCGCCCAGCGCCTGGGGCTTGACGACAAGAGCGGCGAGCCCATCGGCGTGAGCGATCACCCGATCGAGATCGCTCGGCGACCGGAGCGATTCGTCGACCGCGACAGGAACCGCGGCCAGGCGACCGAGGGCGGCGATCTCTTCGATACCGCGCACCGGCTCCTCACAGAGCACCACGCCGACCGCGGCGGCATGAGCGAGCACGGCAAGCGCGGTGTCGTGGTCCCACGCGCCGTTTGCGTCGAGACGAATGTCGACATGCGGGCCGGCGGCACGAGCGGCGTCGATGCGGGCGATGTCGACCTCTGGGCTGACGGCGCCGACCTTCAGTTTCACCGTCCGGAATCCCGCGGCCACGTAGGCCCCAATCCGGCGGCCCACGTCGTCGGGCTCGATGGCCGAAACCAGCGCGTTGACCTCCAGGGTCTCAGCCACGGCTGACTCGTCGAGGCCTGGATGCCATTGGGCCAGGTATCGATGGAGCGGCACGCCGTGGAGCCGAGCGTCGAGGTCGAGCGCAGCGCCGGCGACTGCGGCGCGAGACGCAGGAGCCTCGGCCAGTGAATCTCGCCAGGCCGTGGTGTCGTCCCACGCGGACCGCGTCAGCTCGAACCGCTGCTGCTCGCGCAAGCTCGCCGCGGCATCGTCGAGGCTGTCGACCGACCAGCCGGGAAGCGGCGACGCTTCGCCCCATCCGGTGCGGCCTCCGGAGCGCAAGCCGACCAGCACGCTCTCGCGTCGGATGGCCGTGCCTCGCCCGGTCGAGTGCGCACTGCGCAGCGCCAGCGAGAGCAGTGTGACCCGCACCGACCCGCGAGCCTCGGCGCCTCGGATCGCCTCGACCACGGCATCTGGCTGTTCCAGATGGGCGGCGTGGCCGGCTCCTTCGATGACGACGACCTCGGCGTCGGGCATTGCCGGCGCGAGGCCGCCCGCAATCTCGCGGAACTTCGAATCATCTGAACCCACGATCAGTGCGATCGGCATCAGGCAGCGGTCGAGCAGCCCGTGCAGCGGCTGCATCGTGCCGGTTCCCGCGCCTCGCAGACTCTTGGCGAGCTCCTCCGGCGAGTTCTGCAACCGCTGATCGCGGGCGGCGGCCAAGAACTCGTCGCCGAGCCGAGACTGGGTGGCGAACAGCGGATTGGCCATCCACGAGTCGACGAAGGCATCGAGTCCGTCGGCCAGGATCGATGCGGCGAGCCGGGCATCGGCGGCCTCTCGCTCGGCTCGCTCGTCCTCGGTCGAGAGACCGGCGGAGGCCCCGATCAACGACAATGACGCCACCTGGCCGGGGAACCGGCAGGCCATCGTGAGCGCGACCCGCCCGCCCATGGAGTAGCCGACGATGTCGTAGGGGGCGCCATGGCCGATGCGGTCGAGCGCGGCGAGTACCTGCTCAGCCATTGCGTCGACGCTGTAGTTGCCGGCCGGCCCGGTCGACGCGCCATGGCCGATGAGATTCGGGACGACGACGGTGTGGTCGACGGCAAGGCGCTCGGTGAGAACTCGCATCGTCGACGCATCACCCGTGAAGCCGTGGAGCAACACGATCGGGGGACCCGAGCCGGTCACTTCCACCCAGAGTTCCACGCCATCGTCGAGCGCAACCGACCGCCGAAGAAGACTCATTCTGCGACCGCGGCACCGACCGCTGCGGTGATCGCTCGCCGCTGGGCGACATCGGCGTCTCGATCCACCGTGACCAGCAGCACCTCGACCCCCGGCTCGCGGACACTCGCCGCTCGCTGGAGTCCGGCCTGCAGCTCGTCGACCGTTTCGATCGGCGTGACCGTGACGCCTCCAACCCCGGAAAACCCGGCCAGGTCTATGCCGTGAGGCGTGCGGAAGAGCGTTTCGAAGTCGACCTCGTCGCCGCGGGCCGCGATCGGCAGCATCGAGAAGATTCCGCCGCCGTCGTTGTCGACACAGACAATGGTGAGCCGGAGTCCGGTTCGCTGCGCACCGAAGAGGGCACCGAGATCGTGGAGTAGGGCGATGTCGCCGGTGTAGAGCACGACAGGGCCGTCGTGGCGGCTGGCGAGCCCGAGCGCGGTCGACGTGATCCCGTCGATCCCACTTGCACCACGGTTGCCGACGAAATCGACCGCGGGGTTCGCGGCGGCGATGAAAGCATCGAGATCCCGAACGGGCATCGAATTGGAGGTCATCACGATCGTGCCGTCAGGCGCGTGCGCCCCGATCGAGCGAGACACGAGCGGACTCAGAAGCTCGCCCTGGGCCAACACATCGGTGACCGTCTGCGCCGCGGTGGCTTCCAACTCGGTCCAGCGGTCGAGCCATGCCGACCGCGTC
>CALKOE010000407.1 GCA_938091985.1 uncultured Acidimicrobiales bacterium
GCACGCGTGGCCTTCACCGCTCGGCGGGGCGAGATCCTCGACGAGATCGTCGCCGATCTCGAAGGCTGCGTCGCGGTGCCGTGCGATGTGAGCGACCCGCAGGCTGCGATGGCGGCGGTCGACACCGCCGCTGACGCACTCGGCGGTCTCGACGCCGTCGTCTACGTGGCCGGCATCTTCCCGATCGGCATGCTCGACGAGATGGACAGCTCGGTCTGGCAGGACGTGTTCGATGTGAACCTGTTCGGCGCCGCCGCCGTCACCCGTGCCGCCGCCCGGCACCTCAAGGAGTCGGCCGGACGACTGGTGTTCATCTCCTCGAACGCGCCAGAGCGCCCCTGGCCGGGAATGGTCGTCTACGCCGCAAGCAAGGCCGCTCTCGACAAGCTCGTCGAGGGTTGGAACCACGAGCATCCCGACGTGGGCGCAACCCGAGTCGTGGTCGGACCGACCGACACCAGCCCACCTGCCTGGGACATGGACCTCGCAATGCGACTCCACGCCATGTGGTCGGCTGGCGGATACCTCCCCGAGAATCCGCAGATTCAGCAGCCGACCGATGTCGCCGAGGCTGTCTGCTACGCGCTGCGCTCCGACACAAGGATCACCGATATCCGGGTCGTTCCGCCCGGAATCTGAAGTCGGTCAGTCGGAGACCGACTGGGCGCCGGTGCCGGCGGCGCCGTCTCCCATGGAGTCCCAGCGGGCCTTCACCTGCTCGGGGGTCATCTTCTCCCGAGTGGATCGCGACTGGATCGACACATCGTGGCCGGCCGCGGCTTCGCGCAGCGCGCCGACCGTTGCCTGATCCCGCGGCACGTGGACGAACGGGTCGAACTCGTACCACCGCATGGCGTTCTCGTGGGTCATCTTCGCGATGTCGGCGGCAGAGACGTCTTCTGCGGTGAAGAGCGACGCGAGTTCTTCCGGCGCGTCGGGCCACATCGAATCGGAGTGCGGGTAGTCGCACTCCCACGACATGTTGTCGATGCCGATGTCGTGGCGCAGACGCACGCCGGCCGGGTCGGAGATGAAGCAGGTGAGGAAGTGCTCGCGGAACACGTCGGACGGAATCCGGTCGCCGAAGTCCTGCCCGGTCCAGAGCCGATGCATGTCGTAGGTCCGGTCGACGCGCTCGAGGAAGTACGGGACCCACCCGGTGCCGCCCTCGCTGAGTGCGATGCGAAGGTCGGGGAAGTTCTTCAGCACGCGTGACCACAACAGATCGGCCGCGGCCGACTGGATGTTCATCGGCTGCAACGTGATCATCACGTCGGGGGGAGAGTCGGGAGCCGGGAACGCGAGCTGGCCCGACGATCCGAGATGGATCGAGAGCACGGTGCTCGTGTCGGAACACGCCTTCCAGAGCGGATCCCAGTATTCGCTGTGGAAGCTCGGGTAGCCGAGCGCAGCGGGGTTCTCGGTGAACGTCAACGAGTGGCAACCCTTCTCGGCATTGCGGCGCACCTCGGCTGCGCACTTCTCGGCATCCCAGATGACCGGCAGTGCCATCGGGATGAAGCGGCCGGGATGGGCACCACACCACTCGTCGATGTGCCAGTCGTTGTAGGCGCGCACGAGGGCAAGCCCGAAGTCTTCGTCGTCGACCGCAAAGAGCCGCGCCGCGAATCCGGGGAACGACGGAAAGTTCATGGATGCGAGCAGGCCGCCGGCGTTCATGTCCTTGATGCGCTCGTGGACCTGGTAGGTGCCGGGGCGGATCTCATCGAGCGACTGGGGTTCGACCCCGTACTCTTCCTTGGGTCGCCCGGCGACCGCATTGAGGGCGACGTTGGGCACCTCGACCTCGCCGAAGCGCCACACATCGGCGCCGTCATCGCGCCGCACGATGCGGGGGGCATCGGCCTTGTAGCGCTCGGGGAGGTGGCCATCGAAGAGATCCGGCGGCTCGATGATGTGGTCGTCGACACTGATCAGGATCAGATCCTCGGCGTTGACTGCCATGGTGCAACCTTTCGGGGCCCGAGGTTAGGGCGCTCTCACTGAGCGAGAATAGTATTCTCACAAGACAACGCACGAAACCGAGATGAGAGAACCGACATGAGAGAACAACGCCGGGGCAAGCGCATCGCGATGACGCCCGAGGAGACCGACGAGTTCCTGGCCTCCCAACAGTTGTGCCGAATGGCGACTCTCGGCGGCGACGGCCGCCCCCACACCAGCGCGCTGTGGTTCGTCTGGGACGGCGATTCGATCTGGCTCAACTCGGTGGTGAAGAGTCAGCGCTTCACCGACGTCACTCGCGATCCGCGCGTGAGCCTCATTGTCGATGGCGGCGAAAGCTTCGGCGAACTCCGTGGCGTCACCATCGAGGGTCGGGCCGACACCGTGGGCGAGGTGCCTCGCACCGGTGAAGAGAACGCCGAACTCACCGCACCCGAGCTGGCCTTCGCCCGCAAATACATGAACCGCGACGAGTTCCCCTACGACGGGGGCCACGCGTGGCTCAAGATCACGCCCGAGAAGATGGCGAGCTGGGACTTCTCCAAGCACGGCCGAGGCTGAACGTGGCCGCGGAGGTCGGTCTCACCGTCGCCGAATCGACGCCGCAGCACCCCACCCTCCCGCGGGCCGCAACGGGTTCGCCCAATGTGTTGATGATCGTCCTCGACGACATGGGGTTCGCCCAGCTCGGGTGTTTCGGTTCCGACATCGCGACTCCCCACATCGATGCGCTCGCCGGCGGGGGGCTCACCTACAACCGCTACCACGTCACTGCCCTCTGCTCCCCCACCCGTGCATGTCTGCTCACCGGCCGAAACCACCACGCCGTGGGCATGGGTTTCCTCGCCGACATGTCAATGGGGTTCCCCGGCTACACCGCCCGGATACCGCAGTCGGCTGCCACCCTTCCCCGCGTTCTGCGCGACTCCGGCTGGTCCACGATGGCCATGGGCAAGTGGCACCTGACTCCGCGGGGCGAGCGCAGCGCCGCAGGCCCCTTTGATCACTGGCCGAGCGGGCTCGGTTTCGAGCACCACTACGGCGTGCTCCACGGCGGTACGAACTTCTGGACGCCAAATCTCGTGAGCGGCAACCGCTTCCTCGACCCGCCCGAGACCGTCGACCCCGACTACCACTTCAGCGTCGACATCGCCGACCAGACGATCCGCTCGATCACCGATCAGAAACACGCCGCGCCCGACAAACCGTTCATGTGTTACTACGCCGAGGTCGCCACCCACGCGCCACACCACGTGCCCGAGGAATGGGTCGAGCCCTACCGCGGCGCCTTCGACGACGGGTGGGAACGGTGGCGAGCACGCACCTTCGAACGCCAGGTGGCGTCGGGCATCGTCCCTGAAGGCACCACCCTCACCAACCGCCCTCCGTGGGTCCAGGACTGGGACGCACTCGACGACGATGCTCGCCGCCTGTTCGCCCGCATGCACGAGGTCTATGCCGGATTCCTCTCCCACACCGACGCCCAGATCGGTCGCGTCATCGAGCATCTCCGTTCGATCGGCGAGCTCGACAACACGATCATCATGCTGTCGTCCGACAACGGCGCCAGCGCCGAGGGCGGCGTGGTCGGGTCGGTCAACGAGCACCGGTTCACGAAGCAACTCCCCGAGTCGGTCGAGGAGAACCTCCGCTGGTACGACGACCTCGGCGGGCCGAAGACCTACAACCACTACGCCTGGGGTTGGGCGTGGGCCGGCAACACTCCCTTCCGTCTCTGGAAGCGCTACTCGTGGCTCGGCGGCACACGCACGCCGCTGATCGTCCACTGGCCCGACGGCATCGCGGCCCGCGGCGAGGTGCGCAGCCAGTTCGCCCACGCCATCGACCTGATGCCCACCGTGCTCGACGCGTGCGGCATCGAACCACCGGCTGCCGTCGATGGCGTCGAGCAACAACCGATCGACGGCGCGAGCCTGCTGGAGACGTTCAGCGACGCCGATGCGCCCTCACCGCGCGAGCGGCAGTACTTCGAGGTGCAGGGATCCCGGTCGATGTATCTCGACGGATGGAAGGCGACCACGAACCACGTCGGCACCGCGCATGGCGACGAGATGCAGCTCATCGAAGGGAGCTTCTCGTTCACCGACGACCGCTGGTCGTTGTTCCACGAGGCGCACGACTTCAGCGAAGCCCACGATCTCGCCGACGAACGACCCGACAAGCTCGCAGAGCTCGAGGCCGCATGGTGGGAGGAGGCCGACCGCAACAACGTGCTCCCTCTCGATGACGGATTCATGGGTCGGGCTCCGGCGATCACCCCACCGGCCTATCCCGCTCCCTCCCGGGCGCGGTATCGCCCCGGCGCGGGCGGGATCGCCGACGAGATGCTCCCTGTGCTGCTGCGTGGCTTCGAACTGGTCGCGATCGTCGACGTGCCCCGCGGGGGTGCCGAAGGAGTCCTCGCCGCGATGGGCGATTGGTCGAGCGGATGGGCCGTGTTCGTCAACGCCGGCCATCTCGTGGTCGACTTCTGCCTGAGCGGCGACCACTTCCGAGCCGAGTCAGCCGATCCGGTCTCGCCCGGCGCTCATCGTCTGGGCTGTCGCTACCGACCCACGTCGCCCGAAACGGCCACGCTCGAACTCGTCGTCGATGACGGCACCGTCGCCTCGGTCACCCTCGACCGGACCATCCCGAACTCGTGGCAGAACGGCGGGACCGCGCTGCGGATCGGCCACGACGCCGGGTTCCCGGTGACCGATGAGTACGCCGTGCCGTTTCGCTGGACCGGGTCGATCGAGTCGGTGGAGATCACCACCCCGGGCGCTGCAACCGTCGACCCGGCCCAGCTCCAGCAGGAGTCCCTGAAGTCCGAGTGAACGCGAGAGGGGCCCGCCGTTTCCGGCGGGCCCCTCGGCGTTCAGACTCGACTGTCGTCTACGAGAGGACGAAACGCCCGAGCGCT
>CALKOE010000408.1 GCA_938091985.1 uncultured Acidimicrobiales bacterium
GCAGCGAATGTCTCGTTGTTGAGATCGGCGCCGGCAGCCTCGGCGATCACCTTGAAGAGCTCGAGCGCCTGGCAGGAACGCACGATCAGGCCGACCACGTCGGTCGTCTGATCTTCGGGTCGAATCTCGACCGGAGCGTCGTCGTCGAACGCGTTGTCGAACGTGTCGACGCATTCCTTCACGCCCGCCTGGTCCGCCTCGTAGAGATCGGCCTCGTCGGCCGACACGATCGCCACTGCGCCGACAAGTGCGTCGGTGGTGTAGCCGAAGCCGTCGAGCAGACCGACATCGGTGCCCGGCGCGTCGGTGACGACGTAGAGACCGTCCCACCCGTTGCGGGAGAGGGCGCCCGTGGTCGGAACCGACTGACCGGGAACGGGGATCACGACGTCGGCGCCGGCGCTCTTCCAGATCTCGACGTTGACGTCCATCTCGTTGTCGATGGCCAACTGGTCGGAACTCGGGCTCGAGAACGAAGTGGAAGCCACAACCTCGACCCCGGCGTCCTCGAGGATGCCCTGCATGATGTCGGCCGTCGGCACCGTGGCCGCCGCGGCGGACAGGGCCACCTTGCGTCCGTCGAGCAGACCAGCATCGAGCAAGGTGGCGAGCTGTGCCTCGGCGGCGCGGGAGGCGAGCGGCAGGAAGCCGATCAGCGGTGCCAAGGAGCGCTCGAACGCCTCCGGCGTCGTGAGGAACGTGTTGATCACGATGGTGTCGTTCTGCTCGGTGTAGCAAAGCGGGGCTTCGTTGCGAATCACGCCCATGGCAGCGAAGACCATTTCGTCCTGGGTGAACACGACACAGGCCTCATCTTGGGCAAGGCCGTCGGTCGGGTCGACACCGATGATCACCAGCTCGATCTCGCGTCCGAGCACACCGCCATTGGCGTTGATCGTGTCGGCGGCCACCTGCCAGATCGCGTCGGCCTCGTGGGAAGGCTCCCAGCCGATCGCGGTGACATCGCTGTAGGGCACGCCGATCTTGATCGACGTCGACGTCACGCCCGGAGCCGAGTCGGTCAGCTCGATCGGAGGATCGGTCGGCTCGGGTGCGGCCTCGGTCGTGGTCGGCGTGTCGTCGCCGCCCTCGGTCGTGGTGGTCGCCTCCGTAGTGGTGGTCGTGGTGGTGTCGTCGGTGGACTCACTGCCACCGTCGTCACCGCACGCCGCGGCGAGAAGCGCCAGCGCGAGCAACATGGCGACGAGCGCACTGCCGCGTGAACGAAGCGAAGGTTGAGACATCTTTCCCCCAAGTTGGAATGTCGAAGCCTGATCGGCTCACGAAAGCGTAGCCCAGCGCTGCAGCCGACGGAAGTCACGGTCTTCTCATGAGAGAACAACGTTTCCAGGCCACTCCCCCAACGCGGGCGCTCAGTACGTGGCCTGGTACTCCGGGAGGAACGTGTACGACGTCGAGTCCGGCGGCACTCGATCGAGCGGCGTGGCGATCTCGTCGACGGTCGGACCGACTCGGGCCGCAACCTCGTCGAGCGCGGCAAGATCGAAGCCGTAGAGATTTGCCGCAGCGCCGCCGACGATCGAGCGAACCTCGTCGACCGGCACGTCGCTGAGCCCGGCCCGCAACGCCTCTCGCGTGTAGGGCGTTGTGCCTTCCCGGTGCGGGAAGTCGGCACCCCACATCACATGGTCGAAGTTGACGTCGTGGCGATGGGGCACATCGTGGGGTTGCAGGAAGCTCGCACCCAGCCAGCAGTTGCGCTGGAGGTAGTCGCTCGGTCTCATTGGCCGGTCGACCATGGCCGAGTTGTCGAACTTCACCGTCTGCTTCTTCGGATCGGTGAGGGCATCGAACTTGGCATCCAAGGCCACTCCGAGCGCGCCGAGCCACTTGCATCCGCCCTGTTCGGTCGCCACGAATTGCAGCTCCGGATGGCGTTCGAAAACGCCACCGAAGATCAGGTGCCAGATGGTGCGATGACTCCAGAACGCGTATTCGTAGATGAGGATCGGCATCGACGCAGGGTCATCGGGCAAGGTCGGGGCCCCGCCGCCGGCATGGGTCACCACAGGCATGCCGACCTCGACCAACGCGGCCCACAGCGGGTCGTAGACGGCTGAATAGAGCGGGTCGATCGTGTTGGGCGGTACCGATGCCAAGAGCGCGCCACAGATCTCGGGTTGCTCGGCGGCCCACCGCACCTCGGCGACTGCGGCATCGACGTCGTTGGGAAGGAGTTGGATGACACCCTTGCGGCGTCCGGGAACGGCTCGACAGAAGTCGACCAACCAGCGGTTGTGCGCCGCGAGGCCGGCCCAACGACGGACGAACTCTTCGCGAGTCGTCGGCAGCGTGCCTGCCAAAGAGCGTCCAGGGAAGAATGGCGGGTACGTGTTCGGAAACACCACCTCAGCCGAGATGCCGTCGGCTTCGAGCGCGGCCAGCCGCCGGTCGCTGTCGTAGTTCATGAAGAAGTTGTCGTCATCTGCGTCAAGCCACGCCGACTCGAACGTGGCCGACCACGCGGCGAACTCGTCGTGCCACTCGGGGGCGAGATACGGCCGGTAGCCGGCGACATCGGCCCCGCCGTGTGTGTCGGCGGAGATGATCGTGAGTCGGTCGCTCATCGGCGCATCTTCTCGAGATTCGCGCGCAGGTCGTCGGAGTCAAACGTGGCCGCCTCGGCCGCCATCGCATAGTCGAGCGTGGCCAGCACCGCTCGCTCCAGATGGATGTTCATCACCCTCTTGGTCGCTTCAACCGCCTGCTGCGGCAGACCAGCGAGCCGGTGCGCCGCCGTCGATGCCGACGCGAACACCTCTTCATCGGCGACCACATGATTCGCAAGCCCGATCTCCGCCGCCCGCGAAGCCGAAATGCGGTCACCCGTGAAGGCGAACTCCTTGGCCAACTGCAGGCTCGTCATCAGCGGCCAGGTGATCGGTCCGCCGTCGGCCGCCACGAGCCCGACGACCACGTGGGGGTCGGCGAGGTGGGCCGACTCCGCCATGTACACGACGTCGGAGAGGGCCACGAGGCTGCAGCCCAGGCCGACCGCAGGTCCGTTCACCGCCGCAACCACCGGCACGCGGGTGCGCATCATGTTGAGCACGAGGCTCTTGCCCACTTCGATCTCGTGCTTGCGGATCACCGGGTCGTTCGCCATTGCCTCCAGCAGGGCGAAGTCGCCACCGGCAGAGAAGGCGCGACCCTTGCCGGTGATGACGACAGCTCGGGCCTCCACGTCGGCATCGATCATCGGCCAGACCTCGGCCAGGCCACGATGCACACCGGGATTCACGGCATTGAGATCGTCGGGCCGGTTGATCCGAATGACCCGGATCGGGCCATCGGCCTCGACCTCGACCTCTTCGGGGAGACGTTCGTACATGGTGGCGGTGCTCCGTTGAAGGCGTTCTCTCCACAGGATAATGTCATTCTCACTCGCTGTCGCAAGGAACCCGTCACTGCCCATGCCTGCAACCTCCTCCTGATGGGGTCCCCCGCTCCCCGGTTCGTGCCGCTCACGATCACCGACATCATCGACGAAACGGCCGACGCCCGATCGTTCGTGTTCGCGGTCCCCGAAGCTGCGCGCGACGCCTTTGCATACGCCGCCGGGCAGTACTGCACCTTCAAGGTCGAGGTCGACGGCGTCACCCAGCTGCGGTGCTACTCGATGTCGAGTTCGCCCGACATCGACGAACCCATCCGCACCACCGTGAAGCGAGTGGCCGACGGGGTCGTCTCCAACTACTTGAACGACCGTCTCGCCGTGGGCGACGAGTTGCTCGCCACTCCCCCGGCCGGCGTGTTCTGCCTCGAGCCTGCCGACGCACGTCCGGTCGTCGCATTCGCCGGTGGCAGCGGAATCACCCCCGTCGCATCGATCGCCAAGAGTGCGCTCGCATCGACGGAGCGGCCGGTTCGTCTGCTGTTCGCCAATGGCGACGCTCAGTCGGTGATTCTGGGCGGCGAACTCGATGCCCTTGCCGACAGCCATCCGGATCGGTTCCAACTCAGCCACCACTTCGACGACGCCACCGGCTTTCTCACCGCGGCCGATGTTGCGCACTTCGTGGGCGGCGACCTCGACGTGGCCGTCTATCTGTGTGGGCCGACCCCCTTCATGGACCTGGTCGAGGCCGCGCTCGGCGAGCTCGGCCACGACCCCGCGCTCCTACGAACCGAACGGTTCGTGAATGCCTCCGAGGATCCCGCCGATGAAGCCGCCGGTGCCGCCACAGCGAGCGATTCGCCAGCGACGATCGAGCTGAAGCTCAGCGGCGCCAGCCACACGCTCGACCACCACGGCGGCGAGACCGTTCTCGAGGCCGCGCGACGCGGCGGGCTGAACCCGCCCTTCTCGTGTCAGGCCGGCAACTGCGCAACCTGCATTGCCGAGCTGACCAGCGGCGAAGTACAGATGCGGGTCAACGACGTGCTGACGCCCGAGGAGCTCGACGAAGGCTGGATCCTTACCTGCCAGTCGATCCCCACGACGCCTACGGTGTCGATCGCCTATCCCGACTGAGGACCTTCCCCCATGCTCATCGCGCAGATCACCGACACTCACGTGACGTCCCCAGGTGGTTCGACCTGCGGGGGCGCCGTCGACTCTGCGGCCCGTCTCGCCGCGGCCATCGAACAGCTCAACGGCCTGACCGTCGCTCCCGACTGTCTGCTGATCACCGGCGACCTGGCCGACCAAGGCAACGCCGACGAATACGTCCACTTCGCCCAACTCGTCGCGAAGGTCGACATTCCGGTCCACCTGGCGATCGGAAACCACGACGACCCCGCCGCGATGCGTGCCCATCTCGATCTGCCCGAGCCCATGCCCGGCGGGTGGTTGCAGTACTGCGTCGATGACTATCCGGTGCGGTTGATCTTCCTCGATTCCACAAGCGACGTGCACCACATGGGCGAGCTGTGCGACGAGCGACTCACCTGGTTGCGCGACCGCCTCGCCGAGGAGCCCGACCGACCGACCGTCATCTCGATCCACCACCCGTTGTTCGACACCGGCATCGCGTTCCTCGATGCCGCCGGCACGGATTGGGCCGACGGCCTCGTGGCGTTGCTGGCCGAACACGACAACGTCGAGATGATCCTCAGCGGCCATGTCCACCGATCCATCCAGTCGGTTGTGGGCGGGGTTCTCGCCAACATCTGTCCTTCGACCGCTCAGCAGACGACGCTCGATCTGGCCGCCAGCCCCTCGGCAGATGCACTGTTCGTGCTGGAGCCGGCGGCGTTTCAGATCCACCGCGTGGGCGAGGGCCCGGTCGTGACCCACACGATGCCCGTCGGTGACTTCACGGGCGTCATCGAAGTGAGCGAAGAAGCCCGTGCCGGCTTCGCCACGAAGGACCCCGCGGAGATGTTCGCCAAGCGCGACCACCACAGCCCGAGCGCCTGATCTCTGAGCAACTCGGCGGCCTTTGACTGTCATACCCGGTCACTAGTTTTGGGGTATGGCTCTGGCGGAGTTTGATGATCTGAGTGAAGCGATCGGCATCGCGGCGAAGGTTGATTTCGTCGCGGTGTCGGCAGCTGAGCGCTCGGCTGCGGTGGTGGAGTTGCAGCGGCTCAAGGCGCGGTTGGCGGCGTTGGAATCGGCCGCGGTGTCGGCGTTCGACGCG
>CALKOE010000409.1 GCA_938091985.1 uncultured Acidimicrobiales bacterium
CGCCTGCGGCTGGGGCGGCGCAGCGGTCTCGTCGGTGAATGTGGCCTTGGTTGGATCGGCGGAGCAGCCTCGTACCTCGGCGACGGTGGCGTGGCGGCCTCCGCAGTGCCCGCAGGCGATCATCGTGTGGGTCCCGGCATCGGCAGCACCGTACGCCAGCCCTCTGACAGTTGTGCGGTCAAACGGCCGCTGAGTGGCCGCGGGCCTGGAGTCGAGAGGCGAGCGGCGCACCCAACAAGCTCAACACGATGAGCATGACCATGACCGATCGGACTCCGTCGAAGATCGAGGCTTCGCGGGCGAGCAGCGCGATGACGATTGCGGCGGAGACGGTTTGCCCGATGTCCTGGGCGATCCGGTTCATTGCGCCGCCGATTCCGAGCCGCTCCTGCCCCACGTTCGACAGCGCAGCGGCCTGACACGCGGCATGGGCGAATCCCACGCCCAGGCCGTAGATGACCACGAAGGGCACCCACACAGCGAGTAGCTGGCGTTCTTCGCCAACCCGGACGAGCATGAACACTCCGGCAGCCGCCATGAGCAGCGAGCCCGGCAGGATCACGAACTTGTGGCCGAACCGATCCGCGATCCGGCCCGAGACGATCGACATCGGTCCCGCGATCGCAGGAATCATCCCGACCGCGAGCCCCGACTGCATCAGCGACAGATCCCAGCCCGAGTTCATGAGTTGCACGAACGCGAGGAAGGTGCCGGCGAAGGTGCCGGCCACGAGAAACGACAACGCGCTCCCGAGTGCGAAGTCGTGGTCGCGAAACAGCGGCAAGTGCAGGATCGGTTCTTCGTGGCGGGCCGATCGGCGGATCAGCAGCGTGAGCAGCACGACCGCCGCGGCCATCGAACCGATCGTCTTCGCGTCGGTGTAGCCCCAGTCGTCGCTCTGGACGATGCTCAGCGCCAGCGCGGCCACGCCGGCCATCAGAAGCAGGCCGCCGACAAGATCAGGTGGTCGACGGTTGGCGGTATCGGGCACGAAGGTGCGGGGCAGACGAGGTGCGACGAGCACAAAGACGATCACGCCGAGCGGCACGTTGAGAAAGAACGCCCATCGCCAGGTGAGGTTGTCGATGAGGGCACCACCGACGGCCGGGCCGATCGCTGTGGCCACGCCGCCGACGGCCCCGAGCGCGCCCACCGCAGTCGAACGACGGTCAGCCGGAAACTCGTCGAGAACCAGCGCCAGCGAAGCGGGTGACTCGATCGCCAGGCCGGCGGCCTGCACCATGCGAGCGAAGATCAAGAACTCGACGGTGGGCGCAGTCGACACCAGCAAGCTGCCCACGATGAACGTGCCGAATCCGATGAGGAACATCCGCGACCGACCGAACCGGTCGGCGGCCCACCCTGCGGGGACGAAGACCGCGGCAGTAGTGATCGAGAATGCCGTGAGCGTCCACGAGACCGTGCCGGAACTGGCTTGGAACGTCTCCTCGATCTCGCTGAACGCAACGAACACCAGCGAGAAGTTGAGCGTCGAGAGGGCGACCGCTCCGGCGATGAGTCCGTAGATCCGCCAGGGCGAGCGGGGTCGCTCCCCTGAGTCCACGACGCCGTTCTGCACCCCCGATGGCTACACCCCGATATGGGTCGGACAAAAATCGTGGAAGACTTCCCGGTATGAGTGAACGAATCGGAGTCATGGGTGCCGGAGTCATGGGGTCGGGCATCGCGCAGGTGCTTGCCATATCCGGCCACGAGGTGGTGTGTCGCGACCTCGCCGACGATGTGCTCGCGACGGCACGAGAAGGGGTCGACACCGGCCGATTCGGAGTGAGAGGGGCGGTCGAGCGGGGAAAGCTCACCGCGGACGAGGCTGAGGCTGCGCTGGCCCGGCTGACGTTCACCACCGATCTCGACCAGGCCGTGGATGTCGACCTGATCATCGAAGCCGTCCCCGAGAACCTTGGCCTGAAGGTGAAGTTCTGGCGCGAGCTCGACACGCTGGCTCCGCCCGACACGATCTTCGCCAGCAACTCGTCGGGCTTCCCGATCGCTGCGATGGCCGCCGGCACCGATCGCCCCGACCGCTTCATCGGCTGGCATTGGGCTTCACCCGCACCCGTCATGAAGCTCGCGGAGATCGTGCGAGGGCCCGAGACGAGCGACGCGACGGTCGACACCGTCGTTCGACTCGCTGCCGCAGCGGGCAAGAACCCGGTGGTCGTCAAAGACACCGATCAGTCATGGGGTTATGTCGCCAATCGGGTCTATTTCGCCATGGTGCGCGAAGCGAACCGCGTCGTCTCCGAGGGCGTGGCCGATCGAGAGCAGGTCGACCAGTTGATGCGCGATTGCTTCCGGTGGCCGTCCGGCCCCTACGGCATGGTCGCCGGCGCGGGTTCTGGTTGGTCCTGATGGGCTGGATCTCGTGGATCCTGATCGGAGCGCTCGTCGGCCTGATCGCCCGCGTGTTCGTCCCGACGGGAAAGAACTGGGGCTGTCTCGGCACGGTGCTGCTCGGCATCGCCGGCTCGTTCATGGGGGGTCTGATCGGCTCGGTCATGTCCGAAGGCGAATTCGATCTCAGCCGGACCGAGAGCATCATCGGCTCGATCATCGGTGCCATCATCATCCTCGTCATCATTCGGGTATTCGATACCGGCGAGAAGAGTCGGTAGGACACAAGTGAGCGAGTACGAGGCAAGCCCCTCAGATTGGGTCGCCGATCATGTGGAGCGCTACGAGCGCACCGGCGGCAAGGACGGTGGCGAGTTCAATGGCGTTGCCTGTGTGATCCTGACCACCACGGGCCGCAAGACCGGGAAGACGCGCAAGACCCCGCTCGTTCGGGTGCCACATGGCGACGGCTATCTGGTGATCGCCTCGATGGGCGGTCAGCCGAAGCACCCCGTGTGGTATCTCAACGTTCTGGCCCACCCCCAGGTCGCGCTGCAAGACGGACCGGATCGCCGTGACTACACAGCCCGCGTGGTCGAGGGCGACGAGCGGGCCGAACTCTGGGACGTCGCCGTAGCCGCCTATGCGGACTACGCCGACTACCAGGAGCGCTGCGAACGCGAGATTCCGGTCGTCGTACTCGAACCGACCTGATCCGGGAACGATCGCCGACCCGGCGGCGTTGACTGCACCATGCGTTCACTTCTCTCCCGCAACTGGAAGATCCTCGCTCCCATCGGCGTGGTGGGCGGCGTTGTCGTCGCCTACCTCGCGTTTGCAGTGTTCGGCATCCACACGCTCTTCATCGACGACAAGGTCAACGAGGAGGGTCCGGTGTTCGCCTCTGGAGCCGGCGCCGTGGTTGCCGACGACGGCCCGGCCGATGACAGCGCGCCTGACGAAACGACACCCGCCGAAGCGACACCACCGGACGATGAGGTCGAGAGTGCTGATCCTGTCGCCGAGACCGATGCTCCAGAGATCATCACGCTTGCCTCGGGCAGCTTCATCGCCAAGGACCACCCGGCGGAAGGCACCGCACTGGTGCTCACCGACGGCACCGAGCAGCGCTTCCTTCGCTTCGAGGACTTCGCCACCGACAACGGTCCGGACCTCAACGTGTACTTGTCCACGGCCCCGCCCGGCGCATCGAATGGGGAGTTCGACGACGACTTCATCGACCTCGGAAATCTGAAGGGCAATATCGGCAGCCAGAACTACGAGATCTCGCCCGACGTCGACCTCGACCGCTACCAGAGCGTCGTGATTTGGTGCGTGCGCTTCGGGGTTGCATTCGGCGCTGCGGAACTCGCGTGAGTGAGCGGGTACCGTCATTGCATGGAATTCGCTGAGGTGATGGCGGCTCTCGAGGCTGAGGGCACCGCCCAGAACCGAAAGATCTATCCACGTCACGGGGCCCAGGAGCCCATGTTCGGCGTGAGTCATGCCGCGCTCGGCAAGCTCGAGAAGAAGATCAAGATCGATCACGAGCTCGGTATCGCCCTCTGGGACTCGGGCAATTTCGATGCGCGCATGCTCGCTGCGAAGGTCGTCGATCCCGACGAATTCACCGTGAAACTCGCCGACAGTTGGGCCCGCGACGCGGTCTGCTACCAGACGGCCGGCGCGGTCGCCGATGTCGTTGCCCAGTCGCCAGTGGCTCGGTCACGGGCCGATGCCTGGCGCGATCGCAAGGGCGAATGGGTCGCGAGCGCGGGATGGGGCATTGCCGCCCGCACCTGCGAAGACGAGGATCTGTGGTCGATCGCCGACCTGCGCGGTCTCCTGCGTCAGGTCGAAGAAGAGATCCACGAACGCCCCAACCGCGTGCGCCACGAGATGAACATGGCGATGATCTGTATCGCCCTGCGCAATGCCGCTCTGCAGCGGCTCGCCATCAGCGCCGCCCGACGAGTGGGCCACGTCGAGGTCGATCACGGCGAGACCAGCTGCACGACCCCGGACGCCGCCGACTACATCGAGAAGACCGTCGGCTACCGCCAGAGGCGCACGGTCAGATCCGGGTGATGTCGTAGCGGAACGGGGCCGGCCGATGATTCTCTTGGCCACCTCCGCCCAGCTTCACGAGTCGAACCACGCGTTGGCGATGGCCCGCGAACGGTTCCAGTGCCTCGAGCATCGTCTCGTCGGTGCCGTTGTCGTGGCCCGTCAGGGCAAAGGTGACCATGCGTGGGATGTGAAGGTCGCCGACAGGGACCGCATCGGGGTCGCCGCCTGCGATCGCCGTGGTGATCCCTGTTGTCCACGGCCCAATGCCGGGAAGACGTTGGAGCCACTCGGTGGCGTCGGGCCCGGGAATGCCCTCGAGCCGTTCGACCCGGTCGGCGTATTTGGCTGCCACGCGCAGAACCCGGGCTCGGCTCCGTTCGATACCGACACGATGGAAGTCGTGGTCGGCCAGCTTCAGCAGTGCCGTCGGCGAGGGAAACGTGTGGGCCTGGCCCACGGTGGACGGCGTGCCGTAGTGCCGGGAGAGTTGCTCACGGCTGGCGCCGGCGTCGGCCGTCACCACCCGCTGGCCGATGATCGTCGTGGCCAATGCCTCGTACCAGCGACCGGTGGCACCGAGCCGGAGCGAGCCGAATTTCTCGCTCAGGCGCCGTACAACGGGGTGGTCGGTATGGAAGTCGTCGCTGCTCGGGTCGTTGGCGCCGAGAACGGCAGGCAACCGGGTCAGGGCCCAGTCGGTTCCGGGCCCCCAACTGTCGGCCCGCACGAGACTGCCGTCGGTGCGGAACGCAACCGTGGCGTTGCCCTCCGGCGTCTCGTTGGTCCACCAGTAGACACCAGCGCGATTGCGAATCGTCTTCGTCCAGACCGCGGCGAATCCGATGTCGAGCGCGTGAGACGGCCAGTAGGTCGTCGATGCGGTCGGTGGTGGAGCCTCCGGCACCCCGCCATCATGGCGCGGCGACGACCTCAGGAGGCAGTGAGAAGCGGCTTGTCGGCCGACTGCTCGTCGGCGTAGGTGAGGAACTCACGAAGGCTGGGGTCGTCGAGACCCCACTCCTCGGCCGCGGCCGCGATGGCGGCACGGGTGCCGCTCCCGATGATGCCGTCGACCTCAGAGATATCGGTGAGGAAGCCACCGACAAAAAGGTGGAACTGGAGCCGCTTCTCCTCGTCGTCGGTGAGTTCTGCGTCGAGTGTCTCGCTCCCCACAACGAGATCGACCACATCGTCGGACTCCGATTGGACCGCGCCGTCGTCGCCGAAGGCGTCGCCGAGCGCGGGCGACGCCAGTCTGGTCATGCCCCAGAGGGCAGCCACGAGAAGGCCGAGTAGGGCGAAGCCCTGAAGGTGAGTACGCATTGGGGGAGTTGCCTCAAAAGGAAGGGTCTCACCTTCTGACGCTCCGCGTCACCGCGAGGTTCCCGATCGTCACGAACCTGCAACGTTGGGATGAGAGCTGCGTTTTCTGGCTCAGCTGAAGGTTTGGCCGAGCCCGCCGCCCACGACAGGTGGGAGATCGAGCGTGCCGAGCACCCGGTTTTCGGCCCCGATCACTGCGGGAACCGCGTTGACGAGGCGAGCCGCGGCGGTTGCGTTGCCGCCGTCGGCCGGGTTGTCGGAATCATCGGTCGCGTGGATCGACATCTCGATGCGCGGTCGACCCTCGATGATGAGCCGGTGTTCGCCAGTCTTGCCCGCCGCGGGCGTGGGCCAGTCGGGGGCGAGATGGGGAGCGATCCGAGTGATGTGTTCGACCACGAGCCGAGACTCGCCGTCGACGATGCCGCGGACTTCGAACCGGAAGGCCCCTTGTGTACCTTCGTCGAAGCGCCCCTGCACCGTGTCGACCGGCGCATCGAGCGCGAGCCGTTCGACCGACTCTTCGATGTCGTCGATCGTCACGCCGAGTCCGTCGGCCATCGTGTGGATCATCGGGCCCCAGATCATTGTGGGCACCGACGGGATCAACATCGGGGGGAGGTAGTCCATCGGCTTGCCGAATCCGATCACCTCGCGCACGATCTCCGGTGCGTTGTAGGTGGAGTAGTCGAACAGCTCCTGCACCCGGATCTCGTCCATCTGGCCGGCGACGCCACTGACGAGCAGTGGAAGGATGTCTTGCGCCCAGCCGGGGTCGATGCCTGAGACGTAGAGGCTCGAACCGCCCTCGGCGCACGCGGCGTTGACCTTCGCCAGTAGCCGTTCGTTGGACGTGGCGGGGTGGAGGAGTGCGTAGATCGCCGGCGTGGTGACGCTGGCGCCGGCGCGGAGGCAGTCGAGAATGTCGGCCAGCGCATCATCGGGTCGGGTGTCGCCGCTCGCGGCGTAGACCACGGCATCGGGACGCCGCTCGAGCACGGCCGCAGCATCGTTGGTGGCGAGGACGCCGACGGGGTCGATCTCAGCGAGCGTGCCGGCGTCGCGGCCGACCTTGTCGGGGTTGTTGACGACCACGTCGACCAGTTCGAGGTCGCGATGGGCGAGCACGGTTCGCAGCGCAGTCCGCCCGACATTGCCGGTGCCCCATACGACCACCTTGTGTTGGGTCCGTTGGTCGCTCATGCGTCGGTGGTGGCGCCGAGGCGAGCTTCGGCGGCATCGATCGCGGCCACCACAAAGCCGGCGATTCCGGCGGGAAGCTTGTTGCGCTTGAAGACGTTGCCGCCGATCCAGTCGCCGCCTCGCAGCTTCACCACATCGGCCAATCCGTCGACGACCTTGCCGGCGTGGAGGGCATAGGTGAGGAAGCCAGCCGTGGGCTTGCCCCAGATTCCGGGGAGGTCGAGCAGCCGACCGGCGTCGCCGGGGCGGTGGCCACCGATGACGATGCCATCGGTCCAGGTGCCGACGAACACCATGTCGGCGTCTTTGAGGAAGTCGAGATTGGCTTTGCGAGTCGGCCAGACACCGACCTCATGGCCGAGCTCTTGAGCCGTCGCGCCGATCATCTCTGCGGCTCGAGCGGTGTTGCCGGTGCGGCTCTCGTAGACGACGGCGACCTTCACGTGAAATCTCCTGGGATACCCGATTGCGACACGGATGTGTCCGTCGTGATCCTCGCAGGTCAGAGACGCAAACGCACGGTTCGGCTCAGTCGACGACCGAGCGGTTGCGGCCTTCGGCCTTTGCTCGATAGAGCGCTTGATCCGCTCGCGTCTTCAGGCCGGACGCATCTCCGGATTCGAGTGTCGACACGCCGACCGAGATGGTGAGGCGGCCGCCGGGTTGAGTCTCCTCGCCATCGACTCGTGCGGCTTCCACTGCAGCGCGGATTCGTTCTCCGGCGGCGCTGGCTTCGGCAAAGGTTGCGCCGGGAAGAAGAACGAAGAACTCCTCACCGCCGTAGCGGTACACGAGATCGCCATCGAGTCGTCTGCGATTGCCGAGCGATGTCAGGCCGTCGACGAGCGCCATGTTTTCGTAGGAGTCGAACGTGTCTGCTGATGCCAAGGCACCGCCGAGAGCGGGAGCGAGCATCTCCAAACGCCGTCGGTCCTCGTCGTCGAAGGGTCGGTCGGCCGGGCGCCGGACCACCAGAACCGCTCCGACGACGCCATCGCTCACGAGCGGTACTGCGCACACTGCAGCGGTGGTCACCGCAGCGTCGTCGATCACGTCGTTCTTCAGTCCGGCCAGATCCTCGTCCCGCGCGAACAGGACGTTCAGCGTGGCCACCGTGGGGCCGGTTGGCCAGGGCGAGTAGGCGTCGTGAATCTGCTCGATCGGCCCGACGTCGCGGGCGATTGAATCCGTCGACGTGCTCGATCAGCGCGATCTCGCGCAACAGATGACCGAGTATCTGGAAGTCGAGCTCCTCATCGCTGAGTCACTCACCGCCGCTGCTGAGCGCTTCGCCCAACGCGTCGATCGCGACTTGGTTGTCGATGTCGAAGTCGAGCTCGGGCGTAATCGGGGGGAAGGGCGGACCCGGCGGCGCCTCTGCGGCGCGGACCGGTCCCGTCAATACAACCAGCGTGAGCAGGGCGAGGACGAGGAACGGGACCGCACGAGAGCGGTTGTCCGCGGTGGCGCGGGACGACATAGCGTCTCCATCGGCACTTCTGGGCCCAAACTCAACGGCGGCCCAGGAGGTTTGCTGAGGAAATGCCGGGCGTCAGGACGCCGCGTTGACCTCTTGCAGCAAGGATCGCGTGCGAGCGAAGTCTTCGCTGCTCCCGCCGATCTCGGCGGCGGCGAACTCGGTCGCCCCTGCGGTCTTCAGCGCATCGAGCTGCTGGCGCACGGAGGCTTCGTCGCCGCAGATCATGGCCTCACCCGGTCCGGCATTGCCGTCGATGTCCATCATCGCCCGGTAGGACGGAAGGTCGCCGTAGCCGGCGAGGATCTGGCCGACGAAGTCGCGCATGCCGCCCTCGTCGTCGGTCACCGCGATCGGGAGCGAGCAGATCACGCGAGGGGCGGGACGGTCGGCCGCGGCTGCCGCCTCGTTCACCTTGGGGGCGATCTGGGATGCGATCGCCTTCTCGCCGGTCATCCAGAGGAGGGTTCCATCGGTGCGGCTTCCGGCCACCTTCAGCATCTGGGGACCCATGGCCGCGAGTACGAGGCCGGGTGTCTGCTCAGCGGGGCGAGCGCCTTCGAAGCGAGCGGTGTAGTCGTCGCCGGCGTAGTCGGAGGTGCCGGTCTCGAGCAACGGCTGAAGGCACGAGAGGTAGTCGCGCATGTGGCGGATCGGCTTCTCGAACTTCATGCCCCAGGTGTGGTCGACGACGGGCGCGTGGTTCACGCCGAGTCCGAGGGTGAGGCGGCCACCGACGGCGCTCTGGGTGGTGAGCGCCTTTCCTGCGAGTGCCGTCGGGTGGATGGGGAACGTGGCATTGACGGCCGTGCCCAACTCCATGTCGCCGGTGTCGGCACCGGCGAGCGCGAGGACGGTGAGGGCGTCGATGAGGCCGACCTGGGCCAGCCACCAGCCCGACATGCCGTCTTCGGCTGCCTGCTTGGCGTGGGCGACGAGCCGGGGCACGTCGGAGTGGATCAGCTCGGAGCTGCCATTGATCGAGATCTTCATGTTGTCCCCCTGGTGCGGCCGAACGGCCTAGTTGTGATTGCGAGCGTCGAGCTTGGACTTGATGTCGGCGCAGGTCTTGCAGATCGGGTACTTCGATGGGTCGCGGCTCGGCACCCAGACCTTGCCGCAGATCGCGACGACCGGAGTGCCCTCGATCGTTGCCTTCGTGATGTCGGCCTTGCGTGCGTAGTGAGCGAAGCGATCGTGGTCGCCGTCGTCGGTGACGGGGTTGGTGACCGTCTCCTCGGTAATCGTCGTCGTTTCGAGCGGTGCGAGATCCGGCATGGTCTCAGTCTGCCCGCTCCACGATGATCTCGACACCGTTGCTGCGTCGTCGATTCATCCGAGCGCCGTCACGGCATCGATGGTGTCGGCCTCTTCGGGTGTCTTGTCGTCGCGGTAGCGCACCACGCGGGCGAAACGAAGGGCGACGCCGCCGGGGTACTTGGTCGATCGCTGTATGCCGTCGACGGCCACTTCCACGACTTGTTCGGGTCGCAGGGTCACTTGCCAACCGTTGTCATCGATGGCGAGTTCCTCGAATCGCTCCGTCTGCCAGCGGAGCATGTCGTCGGTCATGCCCTTGAATGTCTTGCCGACCATCACGAAGCCTCCGGTCGCAGGATCGCGTGCGCCCATGTGGATGTTGCTCAGCCAACCCTCGCGGCGGCCGCTGCCGTGTTCGACGGCGAGTACGACCAGGTCGAGCGTGTGGACGGGCTTCACCTTGCGCCAGGTCTTGCCTCTTCGCCCGGCCTGATAGGGCGACTCGGCGGCCTTCACGAGCACGCCTTCGTGGTGACGGGCGAGCGCTTCGTCGAGCACGGCTTGACCGTCGGCAGCCGACTCGGTGAT
>CALKOE010000410.1 GCA_938091985.1 uncultured Acidimicrobiales bacterium
CGAGCACAACGAGATCAGGTTCGAAGGAGGTGACCGCCTCGACGTTCGGGTCGAAGCCCGAGAGGTCCGTCACCGGAGCCTCCTCGGGGAAGTACGAGTAGGTGTCAACCGCGACGACTTGCGAGCCGGCACCGATCGCAAAGAGGGTCTCGGTGGCAGCCGGCGACAAGGACACGACGCGCTGTGGCGCAGCCTCGAGGGTCCACGTACCGCCGTCCGACTCGATCGTGACCGGGAAGTCGCTCTCGCCTCCGGCACCAGTCGAGTCGGTCACGTCGTCGCTGCTGGGAGCGTCTTCGATCGCGGTGTCGTCGTCATCACCACACGCGGCGCCGAGAAGGGCGATCGCGATGAGGATGGCGGGAAGGAAGTTACGTCTGTGCATTTGCTCTCCTGTCGTTCGAGAAAGTGCCAGCTCGAACGACAGGGGCTCTGCCGATCGGACCAACCCCATGCCTCGAGGGTTACGGTTCGATTCAGCACGAAGATCGACCGGGCTCGTCGCCTCCGGTTCCGAGAAACCGATGGAGAACCACCGTTGCGGGACAGCGCCGGGATCTCACCGGACTTCGTCTTCGTACTGCGGCGCAAGTGTAGGCGGCAGTTCACGATCAAGGCGCACGCCCGCCGTCGCGGCTCAACTACGAGGGTCGAGCATGACCTTCATGACGCCATCAGTGCGACCGTCGAACAGCTCGTAGGCACGGGCCCCGTCGGAGAGTCCGAACCGGTGTGTGAACACGAACTCAGGCGCCAGCGAGCCGCTGGCGACGAGCGGCACGAGCGCGGGCCAGGTTTGCGGAATCGGGCAGATCCCGATCCGAAACGTCAGGCTCCGCGCCATGGCGATCGCCATCGGGAACGAGAAGTCGAGGTTGAAGTTCGCACCCACCACGCTGACCACCCCACCGGGTCGAGCAAGTCCGATTGCAGTCTGAATCGCCTCGTCGCTACCCACCGCTTCGATCACCGCGTGAGGGCCGATGCCCGCCGTCGCCGAACGGACGGCGTCGACGCCACCGTCGGCGACGTTGCACGGAATCGCGCCGATGCCCTCCGCCACCGCCAGGCGTTCCGCGACGGAGTCGAGCGCGAAGACACGGGCGGCACCGAGCACCTGAGCCGACATGATCGCCATGATCCCGACCGGGCCCGCTCCGATCACAGCCACATCCTGGCCAGGCTCGATCTCGGCCCGTTGGGCGCCGTAGTAGCCGGTGGGAAGAATGTCGGTCAGCAACACCGCTTGATCGGTGCTGATGTCGTCGGGAATCGTTCGCAGGGCGAAGTCGGCGCGCGGCACCGCGAGCGCTTCCGCCTGCGCACCACCCAGGCCCATGTTGTTGCCGAAGACCGCGCTCACGCCGATCTCGCACGAGTTGACCGCTCCGGCAAGACACGGGGCGCAGCCTCCGCAGCCGACAATCCCAGGCACGATCACCCGATCGCCGACCGACAGTCGCCTCACTCCGCTGCCCTTCTCGACGATGGTCCCGACCGCCTCATGTCCGATGCCGTAGCCACAGGCCTCGCCCATGTCTCCGTGGTAGTTGTGCAGATCTGATCCGCAGATCGCCGTGGCCTCGACCTCGACCACCACGCTGTCTGTGTCGGTCGGCGAGGGATCGTCGATCTCGTCACAGCGGATGTCTCTCGGGCCGTGGTAGATCAGTGCGCGCATCAGTCGGTCGCTTCTGGCAGCTGCGCCAGCGTGAGCCCGAACGGGATGTCGCCCGCAGCCAGCCGCGCGCCCATCTCACGGGCAAGCGCCGGTGAACGGCCCGCCAACGCATCGATCGTCATCACGCGGTGGAACCAGTTGTGGTGCGGGTGCTCCTCGGTGAACCCGATGGCGCCGAGCGACTGCAACGTCTCGCGACCGACACGCCGACCGAGCCGACCGGCAAGCACCTTCGTGAGCGTGGCGGCATCATCCGTCAGCGAGTTGCGGGTGGCCTCGCAGACCTCCCGCAACGCGGTGCGTGCGATGTGGGACTCGGCGAGCATGAACTGCACCGCCTGGAACGAGTCGAGCGTGGCGCCGAACTGCTCGCGTTGGCCCGCGTATTCGACGGCCACGTCGAACATCGCGTCGGCCGCACCGAGCACTTCGTGGGCGAGGGCCAGCCGCGCCAACGTCGTGGCGCGGCGTGGGGCCGCTGAGTCGACGGCCGTGGCGCCCGCCAGATCGACGACTCCCGTCCGAAGCCGATCGGCCACCAGATAGTGCACGTCGCTGTCCCAACTCACGGTGGAGCCGGCCACCGTCACCCAGCCGTCAGCGGTCTCCACCACGATCTCGTCGTGGGCGGCCGCAGCATCGACGGTGACATGGGTGCGTCCACCGTCGGCCGGAGCAGTATTGAGCGCCAGCGTTGTTGCCTCGCCGAGAACGGCCTGCAGCAGCTGGGCCAAGGCCGGGCCCCCGCTCGCCCGTCGACCGATCGCCTCGAAGACGGCGCAGACCGCACGAAGATTGTCGGTGTCGTCGAGATCAGCGAGCACATCTCGATAGCCGAGCGTCTCGAGTCCCCGAGCGGGTCCGGCCGCGTCGTCGACCGCAGCGAGGGCCGCGTCGAGGTAGTCGTCGGTGGGACTCGAGGTGTGGCCCGACACGAGCTGGCGAAAGACCGTCACGTTCTGGATCTGGCGAGTTCCGCCATAGATCGTGATGGCGTGGGCGAACAGGAGCTCCTCCAGCAGCACTTCATCTCGGGCCGTGTGGGACCACATGAACCCGGCCGGATCGATCCGTTCGGCCGTGTCGAATAGGTACTGCTCGGAGTCGGCAAGAAATGCCTTGTTCACCGCCGACTGCGGGCCCGGTGCGCCGTCGGCAGCCAGCTCTCGCATGGTCGACCACGAGCGCACGCGCATCGCAAACAGGTCGGCCGCGCTCTGGCCGAGACGTTCGATGTCGGTCGGTTCGGTTGCCCGGGAAGCGAACTCCGCGAGGCGAGCCTGCAGCGTCGCGTTGCGCTGCCACGCGTAGGACCCGCGCTCGCATGACAGGAGATACATGGCGACAGTCCAGCCGCCGTCGAGATCGCCCACGAGCGCCTGCTCGTCGACCCTCACG
>CALKOE010000411.1 GCA_938091985.1 uncultured Acidimicrobiales bacterium
TTCATCGTTGTCGAGAGAGCGGCGTGCGGGGTCGGGGGCTTCGACTTCAGCTCTCACGAGCTGATCGATGACCATCGACGACTTCATCCGCAGCTGAGCGCCGGGGGCGACGTGGAGAAGGTCGCAGCCACCACATCCTTCGATCTGGTGGGTGCACGGAACCGGGACGCGTTCGGCCGAAGCGTCGAGCACTCGAATGACCCGAGCCCGCGACCACCGCTTGTCGACCTTGATCAGTTCGACGTCGACAGTTTCGCCGGCGAGAGCGCCTTCTACGAAGACAATTCGGCCGTCTTCAGCTCGGGCGACGCCGGCGCCGTCACGCGCCGTCGCGGAGACATGCAGTTCCACCTGCAGGACGGTATCGCCGCACCGCAAAGATGCGCCTCGCGCGGCACCCGCTGGCGATTATGGTCGCGCGCGTGAACCGCCCCATCGAGATCGCTCCATCCATCCTCCCTGCCGACTTCGCCCGCCTCGGCGAGGAGTGCATCGACCTGGAAAAGGCCGGCGCCCACCGCATCCATTGGGACGTGATGGACGGCGTGTTCGTGCCCAACATCACGGTCGGGCCCGATGTCGTCAAGAGCATCCGACCGCACCTCACGATCCACTGCGAGGCGCACCTGATGGTGATGAAGCCCGACGAGATCGCCCCGCTCTACCTCGCTGCCGGCTGCGAGACCGTCATGGTCCACGCCGAGGCCTGCACCCACCTTCACCGCTCACTCAACAACATCCGCACGCTCGGCGGCCGCAGCGGCGTGGTGCTCAACCCGCACACCCCGGCAAGCACCATCCAGCACGTGCTCGACCAGACCGACCACATCCTCGTGATGACGGTGAACCCGGGCTTCGGCGGCCAGGCCTACATCCCGCTCCTCGACAAGATCGCCGAACTCAAGGCGATGGTCGACGCGAGTGGCTACGAGATCGACATCGAGATCGACGGTGGCATCAGCGCCACCACCATCGGCGAATGCGCCGCGGCCGGAGCCAACGTGTTCGTGAGCGGCTCGGCCCTCTTCAAGTACGACGACAAGGCCGAGGGCATCGCTGAGCTCACCTCGATCGCCGAAGCGGCGCGAGCGTGAGCTTCTACGACGACCACCACATCGAACTGCAGGAACAGTTCGAGAGCCGTGACCTGGCTGTGGCCATGGAGTTTTCGATCATCCAACCGGAGCTGAACGAGGAGGCGATGAGCTTCATCGCCGATCGCGAGTTCTTCTTCCTGTCAACACTGCGAGCCGATGGGCAGCCGACGGTTTCGCACAAGGGCGGACCTCGCGGATTCGTGAAGGTCGTCGACAACTCCACGCTCGTCTTCCCGAGCTACGACGGCAACGGCATGTTCTTGTCGATGGGCAACATTGCCGCCACCACGAAGATCGGGATGCTCTTCATCGACTTCGAAGTCCCCAACCGTGTGCGCGTCCATGCCGACGCAACCGTGAGCGACGACGATCCGATGCTCGCCGAATTCCCCGGCGCGCAACTCGTCGTGCGGGCGACGGTCACCGAGTCGTTCATCAACTGCCCGCGCTACATCGTGAAACACCAGCGCATCGATGCCTCGCCCTACGTGCCCGATGACGAGGGCAACGCACCAGTGCCGGCATGGAAGAAGATCGACGCGTTGCAGCCGTTCCTTCGCCCTGACGATCAGACCCGTCTCGCCGAGATCGGAGAGTCGGTCACGATCGAGGAATACGCCGAACTCGTGGAGCGCGGCGAGGCCTGAACCCCGAAGGGGTCAGAGCATTTCACCGCGCTTGACGATGACGTGGTCGATGATGCCGTATTCCTTGGCTTCTTCAGCGGTGAACCAGCGGTCACGATCGGAGTCGGCTTCGATCTGCTCGTAGGTCTGACCGGTGTGCTGCGCGATGCGCTCCTGAAGGAGACGCTTCGTGTAGGCCATCTGCTCGGCCTGGATCGCAATGTCGGTCGCCTGGCCCTGCACTCCGCCGAGGGGCTGGTGCATCATGATGCGGGCGTGGGGCAGCGCATAGCGCTTGCCGGGAGCGCCGGCACAAAGCAGGAACTGGCCCATCGATGCGCCGAGGCCCATGCAGATCGTGCCGACCTCGGGCTCCACGAACTGCATCGTGTCGTAGATCGCCATACCCGCGGTGACCGAGCCACCAGGCGAGTTGATGTAGAGCCAGATCGGCTTCTCGCTGTCTTGGCCCTCGAGGTAGAGGAGCTGCGCGGTGATGTAGTTCGCGATCTCATCGTTGACGTCGGTGCCGAGGACCACGATGCGGTCCTGGAGGAGGCGGTGGTAGATGTCGGTCTGCGGGCTGGCCAGCCCGCTGGCGGCCATGAACTGAGCGTTCTCGGGGAGCTGCGTCATAGAGCGAAGGGTACCGCCATCCATCGCTACCCTGGCGGCACTGCTCCAACGCAATCTCGGAGCGACCACGCGGACGTGGTGGAATTGGCAGACACGCCAGGTTTAGGTCCTGGTGCCCGGAAGGGTGTGGGGGTTCAAGTCCCCCCGTCCGCACGCAA
>CALKOE010000412.1 GCA_938091985.1 uncultured Acidimicrobiales bacterium
CTCGACTCTCCCAACGGCATCGGACTGTCGCCCGATGGGTCGCGTCTCTACGCGGCGGAGACCCATGCCGGTCGTGTGTGGGCCTGGAACGTGACCGGTCCGGGTCAGGTCGATGCTTCGAACCCGATCGGCTCGGGTGGCGGCGAGTTGCTGCACGGCGCCGGCGGAATGGTGCTGTTCGATTCGCTTGCCGTCGATGGCGACGGATGGGTGTGCGTTGGCACGCTCGGCGACGGCGGCATCACCTCGGTCTCTCCCGACGGGGCACAGGTTGAACACACATCGATGCCGGACCTGTTGGTCACCAACATCTGCTTTGCCGGTGCCGAGCCCCGGGCGTTCTGCACCCTCTCGGGGACCGGACAGCTCATCGAGGTGGCGTGGCCCCGCCCCGGCCTCGAACTCGCGTACTCCGCCTGAAACGGCTGATGCCTGCGGCGATCCGTAGGTGTTGACCGGTCGCAGCTGACTACGGTGGCCTCTCTCGCCAGCCAGGGGTAGTTGCCTTGAATCACATACCGGCAAGCTTTTCGTCCGACGCCGCGGTGGTCGCCGCTGCGGCCGACGGCCAGCTCGGACATCGAGACCACATTGCCCACACCGACCAGTTCGAGCGGGCCGTTCATTCGGTGCGCGAGGGCGTGTGGTCGGTGGTGGGCAACGGTCTCTCGAATCAGAACTTCGTGGAGGGGCCCGAGGGACTGATCGCGATCGACACCGGCGAGTCACGACAAGAGATGCAGTGGGCGCTCGACGCGGTGCGGGCGCACACCAATGCGCCGGTCGTTGCCGTCATCTACAGCCACTCGCACTATGTGGGGGGAACCACGGCCCTCGCCGGAGCAGGCGAGTCGGTCCCCATCTGGGGTCATGAGCGGATCACCGTCAACCGTGAACGCACGGGCGTGGAGCTGAGTGCGTCGGCCACCCGCGGTGCGGTTCACCAGTTCGGTCTGTTTCTCGCTGACGAGGGTCCCGACGGTCTGATCAATGTTGGCCTCGGCCAGAGCTTCCGTCGAGCTGACCACGCACCCCACCAGGTTGGATTCGTTCCGCCCACCGAGCTCATCTCGGGCCCCCTCGCGACGACGATCGCCGGCTTGCGAGTGGAGATGACACCGGCTCCCTCGGATGCCGATGACTCGATCACCATCTGGTTCCCCGAACTGTCGACCGCGATCCACAACATCGCATGGCCCGTGCTCTTCAACGTCTTCGCCATTCGGGGCGAGGAGTATCGAGACCCTCGGGTCCTGCTGAAAGGCCTCGACCACCTTCTGTCCCTCGGGGCCGACCATCTCGTCGGCGCCCACGGTGTCCCCATGTCGGGCGCGGAAGTGATCCAGCGCGAAGTCACGCTCGACCGGGATTCGATCCAGTACATGTGGGATCAGACGGTGCGCGGTGTGAACAAGGACCTCTCGGCATCTGAGCTCACCTCGTTTGTGCAGCTGCCCGATCGATTCGCTCATGGTGCGCTGACGCGTCAGCGCTACGGGCTGGCCGAGCACCACGTTCGTCAGATCCACGACGGACTCGTCGGCTGGTTCGATGGTGACGAGGCCAACCTCTTTCCTCTTGATCCCGGGGACCGGGCTGAGCGAATGATCGACGGGTTCGGCGGTGTCGAAACGGTCCGCGCCAAGGTGCGGTCGGCGATCGACGCCGAGGACCTCAGATGGGCTGTCGAGCTGGGATCATGGCTGGCGCGCGCCGAGGGAGCCGGCGACGACGATCGCGCCCTGCTCGCCGAGGCGATCCGAGCGATCGGTCAGCGCACGACCGCGGCCAACATCCGCAACTGGTGCATCACTCGTGCGCTCGAGCTCGAGGGAGCACTCGACCTGGCCCGGATGCGCACCCATGTTTTCGGGCGAGCGGCGGTACTCGCTGCGGCCCCGGCTACGACCGTGCACGCACTCCGGGTGTTGCTCGATCCGGCAGCGGCAGCCGATGTCGACGACGAGCTCGGCTTTCGTTTCGCCGACGGGGCCACTGCTGGCCTTCGGGTGCGCAACCAGGTGGCTGTGCCCACCGACGGTCGCGACGCCGACCTCGAGCTCGCACTCGACCTCGACACCTGGGCCGGGATCTGTTCGGGCCGTACCACGATGGCTGCGGCCATCGACGAAGGTCAGGTCGAGGTCACCGGTGACCGCGCGAGAGTCGACCGCGTCATCGCCTGCTTCGATCACGTCAGCTTCGGCGGCTGACCGATGGACCAGCCACCTCCCCACGTATTGCCACCCGAGCCGCACGAGTTCGCGGGAGTGATCGCCGACACCTATGCCGAGTCCACGCAGGACTGGCCGCCGCCGGCCCGCCCTCCGAAGGATGCGCCCAACATCGTCGTGGTCATGCTCGACGATCTGGGATTCGGTCAGCTCTCATGTTTCGGCGGCTCGATCGACGCGCCCCACATCTCCGCGCTGGCCGACAATGGTCTTCGCTACAACAACTTCCACACCACCGCGTTGTGTTCACCCACGCGCGCGGCGCTGCTCACCGGGAGAAATCACCACTCGGTCGGGTTCTCGGCGATCGCCGAGATGGCGAGTGGGTTCCCCGGCTCCAACGCGTTTCTGCCGCGGTCGGCGGCCTCGATCGCCGAGGTGTTGCGCCAGAGTGGGTACTCCACCTATTGCGCGGGCAAATGGCACCTGACCCCAACCGCCGAGTCGACTGCTGCAGGTCCGATGGATCGGTGGCCGCTCGGTCTCGGCTTCGAACGGTTCTACGGCTTTCTGCCCGGTGAGGTCGACCAGTGGCATCCCATGCTCACGGTCGACAACCATCGCATCCCCACGCCCGAACTCGGGGAGCGAGGCGATCCGTATCACGTCAGCGAAGACATCGTCGACAAGTCGATCACGATGCTGCGCGACCAACAGCAGGTGGCCAGCGGTCGTCCGTTCTTCCTCTATCTCCCGTTCGGTGCGCCGCATTGCCCCTTCCACGCTCCGCCGGAATTCATCGAGCACTATCGGGGCAAGTTCGACCATGGGTGGGACGAAGAGCGTCAGACCATCTTCGAGCGCCAGAAAGAACTCGGCGTCATTCCGCCGGACTGCGATCTGCCACCCCGCAACGAGATGGTGCAGGCGTGGGCCGACCTCTCCGACGGCGAGCGCAAACTCTTCGCACGCCAGATGGAGGTCTTCGCCGGCTTCGTCGACCACACCGATGCGCAAGTGGGCCGCCTCGTCGCGGCGTTGCGTGAGCTCGAGGTGCTCGACGACACCGTGATCGTCTTCTTGTCGGACAACGGAGCGAGCGCCGAGGGCGGCACCCGGGGGGCAACCAACACCGAACGGTTCCGCAACACGATGAACCAGTCAGTGGCCGAGATGCTCGTCGACATCGACGAACTCGGCGGACCGGGCACCGATCCTCACTACGCGATGGGCTGGTCGCAGGCGGGCAACACGCCCTTCAAGCGCTGGAAGCGAGACACCCACCGCGGTGCCAACACCGATCCGTTGATCGTGCACTGGCCCAACGGGATCGCCGACCCCGGAGCGTTGCGATCGCAGAACCACCACGTGACCGACGTGTATCCCACGCTGCTCGAACTCGCCGGCCTTCCCGTGCCGACGAGAGTGAACGGCGTCGACCAGATGCCCCTCGAGGGTCACAGCTTCGCGTCGACGATCAGCAGTGGAGCCGCGCCCGAGGTCCGCACCACGCAGTACTACGAGATGCTCGGCAGCCGGGCGATCTGGCACGAAGGGTGGACTGCCGTCACCTGGCATGCGCCGGGCACCGACTGGAACGACGACCCGTGGGAGCTCTACCACCAGGCCGTCG